>CAZTFS010000053.1:0-15494 GCA_964613045.1 uncultured Eubacteriales bacterium | reverse complement strand
GTTGCAATGAGCAAGGATTTTAGCTGAAAGCTTGCGATTTTTACCCTTGATCTTTGCTCAGATCGGTGCAATGATTTAATTTAATAAACAAAACCCCTCCTTGCATTCGGAAGAATTCGTGCAAGGAGGGAAATTTTCTTATATAACAGGAGAGTGTTTTTTATCTGTCGTATTCGTAATCCTTTGCGACGGATATGTTATGCACGCCGTTGAGGAAGTGTCTGAACCATCTTACAAGCTTATAATAGGCTTTACTTTTTGCTCCCTCACATTCAAGAAGCTTTGAATCCTCTTCAAGTGCCATGTCGAACATGTAAAGTGTTTTGTAATCAAAGTTCGTCAGATCGTTTTCGTCAAGAGTTATAAGCCCCACACCTCTTGAAATTGCGTCTGAGTATGCCTGATAACCGACAGTGGGAATGTTTACGATGTCGATTCCTTTGTAATTTGTGGTGAAATCGTTTACATGGTCATGACCGTGAAATGTGGCAAATACGCCTGTTTCAACACATGCATCAAATTCGCCCACGGAGTTGAAGGAAGGGCTGCAGGGCTCAAGGATAACGCCTGTATGTCTTGAGAAGAAGGGAACGGGGAAATAGGTAGTGCCGTTGACGGTGTAATCCTTGCCGATATTGAAAGGAAGCTTGGGATAAAGTATCTCGTAAACTTCGGGCATAATAATATGCTGGAAAAGGATTGCGGGAACATACTCGCCGCCGTTTTCTGCCTTGAGCTCTTCGGCAGTGGATCTGATCCATTCTACCTGATCCTCGTGTACATAATCATAACCGCCCACTTCCTTGTCGGGATTGCTTGATCCTGAGTCGATAAACAGAAGATTCAGTGCAGTCTTCGTGCCGTCAGATGATTTTACGGTAAGATTGGAGTTGCCGCAACCGTAAAGCTCGGGAACTGCATCAGTAGTAAGGCAAAGCTCACCGCCGAATTCCTGATAATATGTAAGCAGAGTTTCTTTTTCGCCGTATTCCTGATCGTGATTGCCGAAAACAAGAGCAAAGGGAACGCCTGCTTCAACGGTGGGAGCTACAATTTCTCTGATCGTGTCGTAAACGCCCTCTTTAACGGCATTGTCACCTAAATAAACAACAAGATCGGGTGAATATTTTGCAAGAGCTTCTTTCATAAGCTGAATGGTCGTTTCCTCAACGGGAGCATCGTCCTGAATATCAGCGAAGACCATTATCTGAAATTTTCCGTCCGAACCGAACTGAAGACCTGTTTCACCCTCAGCCGATGCAAAGATCGGCAGTACAAACACTGTCATAAGCAATGCAAGAAAAATGCTGAAAACCTTTTTTGTTGTTTTCATGATCAACACCTCAATATTGTATTTATATCTTCATTATAGCAAAAGATACAAACAAAAGCAAGGTATGTCGAAAATTTTATCACAAATAACGGTTCGGACTGTTTTTTTAACCTGTAAAAATTAAAATTTTAACCTGTAAAAATTAAATTTTCCTGTTTACAATTGATTTTGTTTATATTATAATATATGAGTTAAAGTATATTTAAATGGAGTAGAGCGTTTTGGACAGAAAAGAAATTTTTGTTTCGCCTGCAGAACTGGAAAAACAGACGAAATTTTCCTCTCTTGTTAATACGGTGCTTTCATCACGTTATGACAATGCACCTAAAGCCTTTGTGCATACCTACGGCTGTCAGGGCAACGTCTCCGACTCTGAAAGGATCAAAGGTCAGCTCAGACAGATGGGCTACACCTTTACGGACAGTCCCGAGGATGCCGAGCTGGTGCTTTTTAATACCTGTGCTGTCCGTGAACACGCTGAGGACAGAGTTTTCGGCAATGTGGGAGCACTAAAACCGATAAAAGAGAAGAAGAAAGACATGATAATCGTGCTGTGCGGTTGCATGATGCAACAGAAGCACGTTTCCGACAGGATAAAGAAAAGCTATCCTTATGTAAATCTCGTTTTCGGCACTTTTGCCGTTCATAAGCTTCCCGAAATGCTCTATACCGTGCTTTCAAGGGGCAAACGTGTTTTTGAAGTGGAGCCTCATGAGGGTAATATTGCCGAAGGACTTCCCACGGAACGTGACAGAGGTGCAAAGGCATGGCTTCCGATCATGTACGGCTGTAACAATTTCTGTTCCTATTGTATCGTGCCTTATGTCAGAGGCAGAGAGAGAAGCCGTCTTCCCGAGGATATTTTAGCGGAAGCCAAGGAGCTTGTGGCATCGGGAGCAAAGGACATAACATTGCTGGGGCAGAATGTCAATTCCTACGGCAAAAATCCCGATTGCGGTGTGAATTTTGCATCGCTTATCCGTCAGATAAACGATATTGACGGAGATTTTATTATCCGTTTCATGACCTCCCACCCCAAGGACTGCACCTATGAGCTGCTTGATGCAATGGCGGAGTGTAAAAAGGTCGCAAGGCATCTGCATCTGCCTGTTCAGTCGGGCAGTAACAGAGTCCTTAAAGAAATGAACAGAAAATACACCCGTGAGCAGTATCTTGATCTTATCGCTTACGCAAAAAAGAAGATGCCGGATCTGTCGATAACAAGCGATATCATCGTCGGTTTCCCCGGTGAGACCTACGAGGAATTGCAGGAGACGATAAGCCTTATAAAAGAGGTCGGATACACTTCACTTTTCACTTTTATATACTCAAAGCGTGAGGGAACGAAAGCGGCTTCAATGCCTGATCCCGTTCCCTATGCCGAAAAGTCAAAATGGTTCAGAGAGCTTTGCTCCGTTCAGGAAGAAATAGCCGCAAAGCGTACCGCTTCAATGGTGGGTAAAGCTTACAGAGTCCTTGTTGAGCCTAACGACAAGGAGGGCTGGCTCACAGGCAGAACAGAGGGCAATATTTCCATTGATTTTCAGGGTGATGCTTCACTTGTTGGGCAGTTCGCCGATATTGAAATCACTCGGGCGAAAACATGGATTTTGTATGGAAAACATGTTTAATCAGGAATGAGGAGTTAGGAATGAGTAATGGATGAAGGGGATAAAAACCTTATCCCGTTATAATTTAAGGCGAAGCCTTCCGCATTACTCATTACTCATTATTGTAAATTGTTAATTATTTTAAAGGAGACAAAAACATGACAGTAATCGAAGCAACAAGAGAACTCGGAAAAGCAATCCAGGCTGACGAAAGATATGTTAAGCTTATGGCAGCAAAGGATGCAAACGATAATGACGATGCATTGAACGCTCTTATCGGTAAGCTCAATCTTATCCAGATGTCCTATCAGCATGAAGCTGAGGGCGAAGCAAACGAGGAAAAGATGGCAGGCTATGACAAGGAATTCCGTGAGGTTTATGCCGAAGTCATGACTAACGAAAATATGAAGGCTTATGAGATCGCAAGGCAGGAGATCGATGACATGATGAACTATGTTATGCAGATCCTTTCACTTTGTGTAAACGGTGAAGATCCCGAAACATGCGAGCCTGCACCTCAGGCTGACTGCACAGGCAGCTGCTCAACCTGCGGCGGATGCGGATAATACGATTCGCAATTTGTAATTATCGCAAGGGTTTTGCCCTTGCCCATTTTAAAGCAGAAGCTGCCTCAGAGGCAGAAACTGCATAATTATGCATTATGCATTGCCGAGAAAGGAAGAACGGGATGGCTGAATATACCCCAATGATGCAACAGTACTTTAAAATTAAAGAGAATTATCGGGATGCCATCCTGTTTTATCGTCTCGGCGACTTTTATGAGATGTTTTTTGACGATGCAAAGACGGCTTCCCGTGAGCTGGAGCTTGTTCTGACAGGCAGAGATTGCGGTCAGGAAGAGCGGGCACCCATGTGCGGAATCCCTTTCCATGCGGCTGACGGTTACATAGCAAAGCTGGTTTCCAAGGGCTACAAGGTTGCTGTCTGCGAGCAGACGGAAGACCCTGCGGCGGCAAAGGGTATCGTCACAAGAGATGTCATAAGAGTCCACACCCCCGGCACTGTTATAGAAAGCAGTATGCTCGACGAGGGTAAAAATAACTATCTTGCCTGTCTTTTTGCAGGTAAGTCCGAAAGCGGTGTGTGCTTTGCCGATGTTTCTACAGGTGAACTGCATACAGCAATGTTTTCGGGTAAGGATGCCGAGGATAAGCTTATAAATGAGGTTGCCCGTTTTATGCCCGCAGAGGTGCTTGTCAACGGCTTTGTTGCCGAAATGGGCAAGCTTCGAGAGTATCTGACAAGGCGTATTTCCGTTTTTGCGGAAAATCTGCCCGACGGTGCTTTTGATTTTAATGATTGCAGTAAGACGGTTGAAGAACACTTCGCCAAATCACTTGCAGAACTGAAGCTTGAGGATAAAAACGCCGCAGTATCTGCTCTGGGTGCAACACTTCGTTATCTTACCGATGTTCAGAAGCAGAGCATCGTCAACATGACCGAGGTAGATGTTTATAATAACGATAAATACATGAATCTTGACGCTGCCGCAAGAATTAATCTTGAGCTTTGTGAAACTCAGCGTCGCAGAGAGAAAAAAGGCTCTCTCCTCTGGGTGCTTGACCGCACTAAAACTCCCATGGGCAAACGTCTTATCAGATCATGGATAGAACAGCCTCTTGTCAGTGTTCCTCAGATAATCTCAAGACAGAATGCCGTTGCCGAGCTGTTTGAAGATACGGCTTTCCGTGAAGAGGAGATGCAGCTTCTTGCCCACGTCAACGACATCGAAAGAATTCTGACAAGAGTTGTATACGGCACTGCAAACGCAAAGGAATTGCGTGCTCTTTCCCAGACTGTTTCAAAGGTGCCGCCCGTAAAGGAGCTTCTTGAGGGCAGAAATTCAAAGCTGCTGAGTGAAATATATTCGGAGCTTGACACTCTTGAGGATATCTGTGAGCTTATCGACAGTGCGATCTGCGAGGATCCGCCCTTTACCGTCCGTGAAGGCAATATGATAAAGAGAGGCTTCAATGAAGAGCTGGATTCTCTTCATGAGATAGTTTCCGGCGGTAAGGAATTTCTGACTAAGATAGAAGAGCGGGAACAGGAAAAGACCGGCATCAAGAAGCTGAAGATCGGCTATAACCGTGTGTTCGGCTACTATATCGAGGTGCTTAATTCCTATAAAGAGCTTGTTCCCGATACATATATAAGAAAACAGACTCTTGCAAACTGCGAGAGATACATTACACAGGAGCTTAAGGAGCTTGAGTCCAAGGTTCTCGGTGCACAG
Organism: uncultured Eubacteriales bacterium; assembly: GCA_964613045.1. GTDB lineage: Bacteria > Bacillota > Clostridia > Oscillospirales > Acutalibacteraceae > UBA1081. The sequence goes on along the minus strand of CAZTFS010000053.1, from coordinate 10,294 downwards.
GAAAGAATCGTAAGCCTTGAATATGAGATATTTGTCCGAATCCGCAAAAAGGTTGCCGATGCTCAGTACCGTTTAAAGCGTACAGCGGAAGCACTGGCAAAGCTGGATGTACTTTGCTCCTTTGCAAAGGCGGCTGTGGAAAACGGCTACGAACGTCCCGACGTGGACAATTCTGACGTGATAGACATTAAGGACGGCAGACATCCCGTTGTAGAGAAATTCCTTGACGGTGCACCCTTTGTACCCAATGACACTCTGCTTGATTGCGGTGATAACAGGACTGCTATCATTACGGGCCCCAACATGGCAGGTAAATCCACATATATGCGTCAGGTTGCAATTATTGTTCTGATGGCTCAGATAGGCTCGTTTGTTCCTGCAAGAAGTGCAAGGATAGGTATTGTTGATTCGGTTTTCACCCGTGTGGGTGCATCCGATGATCTGTCGGCAGGTCAGTCAACCTTCATGCTGGAAATGAGTGAGGTGGCTTCAATTATCAGAAATGCCACGTCAAAGAGCCTTATCATTCTTGACGAGATCGGCAGAGGTACTTCCACTTATGACGGCATGAGCATCGCAAGAGCCGTGCTGGAATATGTGACCGACAAGAAGAAAATGGGTGCAAAAACGCTGTTCGCAACTCATTATCATGAGCTGACCGAGCTTGAGGAGGACATGGAAGGCGTAAAAAATTACAATACTTCCGTAAAGAAGCGTGGCGACGACATAACATTTTTACGCAGAATAGTCCGTGGCGGTGCTGACGGCAGCTACGGTATTGAGGTCGCAAAGCTTGCAGGCATACCCCAGAGCGTTGTCACAAGAGCAAGAACGATTTTAAAAGACCTTGAGGAAAACGGCACTCCTGCCCCTGTTGTCCGTCCGATCCGTGAAGAAGCGGAAGAGGATCAGATATCCTTTGAATCGGGAATGAATTCCGAGGTCATTGAGGAGCTGAAAATCCTCGACGTCAATACGCTTACACCCATTGAAGCATTGACAAAGATATATGAATTAAAAAACAAAATATTATAATATTTTTAAGAAGGAGGTTTATCCATGCCAAAAATCAATATTTTACCCAAGCATTTAGCGGAGCTTATTGCCGCAGGTGAGGTCGTGGAGAGACCTTCCTCAGTAGTCAAGGAGCTTATGGAGAACTCCGTTGATGCAGGTGCAACGAAAGTCACCGTTGAGATAAAAAACGGCGGTGTGCGTTATATCCGGATAACCGATAACGGCTGCGGTATCGCAAGGGACGATATCCGTGCGGCTTTTATCAGCCATGCAACAAGCAAGATAAAGGTGCAGGAGGATCTTGATTCAATCTTTACTCTCGGATTCCGTGGTGAGGCACTTGCCAGCGTTGCTGCCGTTTCCCATGTGGAAATGCTGACAAAAACCGCAGATGAAAATATCGGCACACGGTACATGATATCGGGCGGTGCGGAAGAGGAGCTTGACGATGCAGGCTGTCCCGACGGCACGACCATTATGATACGTGATCTTTTCTATAACACTCCCGCACGAATGAAATTTCTTAAAAAAGATATGACCGAGGGCAATTATGTGTCCGAGGTTGTGTCGAAGATCGCTCTGTCGCATCCCGAAGTGAGCATTACATTAATAAAAGATAACCGCAGAACGCTGTTTACTCCCGGTGACGGCAGGCTTCTGACTGTTATTACCGAGGTCTACGGCAAGGAGTTTGCATCTTCTCTTATTGAAGCCGAGGGGCAGACGGATAATATAAAGATAAAGGGCTATATTTCAAAGCCCGTTCATTCAAGAGCCAACCGTTCCATGCAGCATTGCTTCGTAAACGGCAGATATGTAAAGCTTCCCGTTGCTTCTTCGGCTCTTGACAATGCCTATAAAAATCAGATAATGGTGGGTAAATATCCTGCCTGTGTGCTGTTTCTCGAGGTTGACCCGAGAAGTGTGGATGTAAACGTTCACCCTGCAAAAACTCAGGTGCGTTTTGCTTCGGAAAAGCCCGTTTATGATGCAATTTACTTTGCTTCCGTTGCCGCTTTGCAGAAAAAGGACACTCCCGTTGAGGTCAAGGCTCAGGTAAAACGGAATGATGCAATTTTCCGTCCCAAAACAGAAATAAAACAGGTGGAGATGCCCGAAGAGAAGATAAGTCTTTCAATTGACACTTCTCCCAAGGAAAAAACCGAACCGCCTCCCGTTTCTGAGATGTACAAGGGCATAAAACGTGAGTTTAAACCCTCTCAGCGAGTTATGAACGAGCCGAAAAAGCCCTTCTTCATGACGGAAGCTGAGGATGAGGAAGATATAGTTCTCAATAATCCCTCAAAGAAGACGGCAGAGCCTGTTACACAGGAACAAACTCAGCCTGTTGCGGAAAAACTGCCCGAACCCGAGCCCGAGCTTAAACCCGAGCCCGAAAAGGTCGAAAAACAGGAAAAGCCTCTTGATATCAGAGTTATCGGCGAGGTGTTCAGAACTTATATTCTTGTTGAACAGGAAGGAAAGCTTCTTTTTATTGATAAACATGCCGCACATGAGCGTATCATATTCAATCAGCTCAGAAAAAGTGACAGGCAGATATATTCTCAGATACTTCTCGTGCCCGTTACGGTGACACTTTCCGCTAAGGATTATGCGGCGGTAATAAACAATCTTGATATATTCCGAAAATCGGGCTACGGCGTTGAGGTTTTCGGTGAAGGTACGGTGCGTGTGCGTGAATGTCCTACGGAGCTTTCGGGCGAGGATGTTTCTTCAATAATTGAGGAAATGGCAGACAAGCTTTCCGCTAATTCAACCGATCCCGAGCCCGAAAAGCTTGATTGGCTCTATCATTCCACCGCATGCCGTGCCGCAGTCAAAGCCGGGGATAATATTTCGCTTCTTGAAATGGAGAAGCTTGCAAAGCAGGTTCTTACCGACGATGATGTTCGCTACTGTCCCCACGGCAGACCCGTTATGTTTACCATGAGCGAATACGAGATAAAGAAGCTTTTCGGGAGAAACGGCTGATGAAAAAAATCAAAGTTGTTGCAGTTGTAGGCCCCACCGCTTCGGGCAAAACGGGGCTTGCCATCGAGATAGCCAAGGAGTTCGGCGGCGAAGTTGTATCCGCTGACTCAATGCAGATATATAAGGGTATGGATATTGCCACAGCAAAGCCTGCACCGGAGGAAATGCAGGGCATACCCCATCATCTTATTGATTTTGCGGAGCCGAATGAAACTTACAACGTGGCTGAGTATGTTGACGATGCGAAAAGATGTATTGCCGATATTGCTTCAAGAGGAAAGCTTCCTGTTATCGCAGGCGGTACGGGGCTTTATGTGGATTCACTTCTGAACGGAATCGACTTTGCCGAAGTTCCCGACAATGCTCAGATGAGGCAGCGGCTTAAAGAACGCATGGAGAATGAGGGCAGTGCGGTATTGCTTGAGGAACTGCGGAAAATTGATCCCGAGACGGCTTCCGTTCTGCATGAAAACAACCGTGGCAGGATAATCCGTGCGTTGGAGGTCTACTATCTGACGGGTGAAACTATTTCCGAACAGAAACGCAGATCAAGGGAAAAGGGCAGTGAATACGACCCGTTATATATATGTATAGAATATAACGACCGTCAGAAGCTTTATGAGCGGATTGAAAAACGTGTTGATATTATGGTCAGCATGGGGCTTCTCGACGAAGCGGAAAAATATATTTCCCTGGGTGAAGAGACGACCGCCAAGCAGGCGATAGGCTATAAGGAACTGAAGCCTTATTTCAGAAACGAATGTACACTGGAAGAGGCACTTGACAATCTGAAAAAAGAGACAAGGCACTACGCAAAACGGCAGCTTACCTGGTTCAGACGAAATGAGGACAGGTTTTCCGTTCATCCCGATACCGAGGATTTTGTGAGTGCCGCAAAAAATAAGGTCAGAGAATTTCTCAAAGGGTGAGTTTTATGAAAGGAAAGGAAAGCGAAACAGCAAAAAAGCTCTCATTGGGCAAAATAATCGGACTTGCGGCAGTAGTTTTTCTGGTGGTTTTTTACATATCGTGCCAGATATATATTACCGTGAACAAAAACAGCATAACTACCGAGATCGCACTTTCCGCTTCGGAAAAAAAGACCATAAGTGCAGATATGTTCGTCGTCAGAGATGAACAGATAATTACCGCCAACGGAAACAATATCATTTCTGCGGTCAGCGACGGCACAAGAGTCAGCGTAAATGACACGGTTGCATATTCATTTTCGGACAGTACCTCGGCAGGCAATGTTCTGAGAATGGCAGAGATAAACAAGGAGCTGGATTATTACAGTTCGCTTCTTAATCAGTCAGTTTCAATAACAGGTGATACCACTGCTTACGACAACAGGATAATGAACGAGCTTGCAGCCTTTTCCGCAATGATATCTTCGGGTGATTTTTCATCACTTGCCGATTCCGAGGCAGAGCTTCGTGATGCTATCACCTCCAAGCAGACCGCTACAGGTACACATCTCGATCTGTCGGGTATTATCGGTGAGCTTGAGGCTGAGTATTCCTCACTGAAAGCAAGCACGGGCAGTTACTCTCAAATAAGCTCCGGCGGTACGGGCTACTATATCTCCGGTGTTGACGGGTATGAGAGTATGCTTGACTATGCCGGTGTTGATGATTGGACAATAGAAGATGTGGAGGCGGCAATGGCAGCAGAGCCGGCATCGGTTTCTTCAAATCAGGTGGGCAGACTTGTTCACGGCTATTACTGGTATCTTGCCTGCGTGGTCGATACAAATAAGATAAACTCTCTGCGTGAAGGCAGACGCAGAACCATCACATTCCCTGATTCATCGGTGGAGGATATAACCGCAACGGTATATATGATAAGATCTGATGCCTCTACGGGCAAATCACTGCTTGTTTTCAGATGCAATTCAATGAATGCGGATCTTGCGACGCTGAGAAATGAGCATGCGGTCATCATTCTTGAAGAGATCAACGGCTACAGGGTCGATAACAGAGCTATACGTACGAATGAAAATAATGAGATCGGTGTTTACGTAATAAAAGGCAGTGTCATGCGTTTCAAGAAGCTCGAAATAGCTTATTCGGGCGATGATTACAGCATCGTTACGACTCCGTTCCTGAGAAATGACGAGGATGAAATGAAGCTTGTCAGCAAATCTGACTATATAGGTATTTATGATGAATACGTCGTTGTCGGTCAGGACTTGTATGACGGAAAAATTATTAATTAATTCAAATGCGTAATTCATATTACTCATTAAGCTGAATTATATATTCGGTTGCAATTTGACAAAAAGGAAGGTGACGGTTTTGGATCCTAAGCTTATTGATATAGAAGAGAATATAAAACATATACGTGAAAAAATTGCCGAAGCTGCTGTAAAAAGCGGCAGAAATGAAAATGATGTCCGTTTTATGGCAGTTACAAAGACTGTTGATCCCGTTTACATCAACCATGCACTTGCTCAGGGAATAGATCTTATCGGTGAAAACAAGGTGCAGGAGTTTCTGGGTAAGAAAGATGCTCTGAAGCTTGACGGCGTTGAAAAACACCTTATCGGACATCTGCAATCAAACAAGGTTCGTAAAATAATAACCGAGGTGGATATGATACAGTCCGTTGACTCCGTATCTCTTGCTCAGGAGATCGAACGTCAGGCTGAAAAGAACAATATGACGGCAAATGTTCTCATTGAGATCAATGTGGGCGGCGAGGAATCAAAAACAGGCATGGATAAGGCTTTGTTTGCGGAAAACTTTGAAAAAATTGCCGAAATGAAGCATATTGCGATAAAAGGTCTTATGACCATACCGCCTATTTGTGAAAATAATGCTCAGTTGAGAAAATTTTTTGATGAAATGTATCAACTGTTTATTGACATTGGAAGTAAAAACAGAGATAATGTAAGTATGGACATTTTGTCCATGGGTATGTCGGGCGATTTTGAGGACGCCGTTCTTTCGGGGTCAAATCTTGTAAGAGTCGGCTCGTCAATTTTCGGACAGAGAATATACAAATAGAAAATCATTTTGCGTTATTGAAAATAAAATATATTGAGAGGATTGTTTAAAATGGGAATTTGGGAAAAATTCAAAAATTACATGGATGCTCCGGAACCGGATTACGATGAAGATGATGAGCTTGAGGATGAATATGAAGAAGAGGATGCTCCCGTAAAGAAAAAAAAGGAGACTGCCGAAAAGAAATCTTCATACCGTGCACCTAAGGATGATTATAATCTTGCCGCTTTTGAGAGACCTTCTTCATCTCAGAGCCGTTCTTCTTACAGAAGCTCATCTGCAGGTCATTCAAGCAAGGTCGTTGACATCCACACTACTGCAAAGCTTCAGGTCGTTCTTACAAAACCCGAGAAGTTTTCAGATGCAAGAGAGATCGCAGATAATCTTAACGAGAAGAGAACCATCGTACTTAACCTTGAATCCACAAATAAGGACGAAGCACTCAGATTGCTTGACTTCCTCAGCGGCGTTGCTTATGCAAATGACGGTGAGATCAAAAAAATTGCGAAGAGTACATTTATCATAACCCCCTATAATGTTGACGTTATGGGAGATCTGCTCTACGAGCTTGAGAGCAACGGCGTTTTCTTTGTATAACAAAATAAAATGAGAACGGAAGGTAAAACATTATGACCGCTGAAGAAATCAGAAACCATGATCTGGAAGTCCTTGAGGACGGTAATTATTCCAAGGAAAGTGTAGATTCTTTCGTTGAAGCTACCGCAAAGTCTTACGAGGAGCTTTTCAACGAAAATAAGGAGATAGTAAGAAGACTTACAATTTTTGCAAAAAAGATCGACGAATATAAAAAGACAGAGAGCTACATGACCGAAACTCTTCTTACAGCTCAGAAAACTGCGGCTCAGACTATTGCAGGTGCAGAGTCTGTCGTTGCAAATATGATCGAAGCCGCTAAGAATGAGGGCAAAAAGATTGTCAATGAAGCAAGAGAGCGTTCAAATCAGGTCTATGTGGACAGAGATGCAATAATTGCCGAGGCAAAACAGCAGGCTCAGGCAATTATTGATGATGCAAATGCTCAGGCGTCAACAGTTCTTGACGATGCAAATGCTCAGGCGTCAACAGTTCTTGAGGATGCAGATGCCAAAGCAAAAGCTGTTGTTGACGAAGCAAAGATAGATATTCAGAAAACTGTTGACGAGATAAACGGCAGTGCCGAGACTGTTATCGGTGATGCCGCAAGAACAGCCGAAGAAATAGTAAATGAAGCTACAAGAAAGGCTCAGGCTGTTTCCGACGGTATCGTTGCCGATGCTGAGAAGGCAAAGGCTGATGCCGAAACTCTTAAGAGCGAAGCTTTTGAAATGAAAAAGGAAGCTGTTCTTTATAAGGAAGAAACCATTGCGACTGCAAATGAAGAGGCAGGTGTTATTACTGCCGCCGCAAGAGCTCAGGCTGAGACTATTGTTGAGCAGGCTAAGCAGGAAGCTGCTGAGATACTTGCCGATGTATCTGCAAAGGCATTGGTCATTTCCGAGACAGCCGAGAATCAGAAGGCTGAGGCTGAGGCTTACGCTCATACTCTGACCTCAAAGGCAAAGGTTGCCGCTGCAGGTATCCTTCTTAAGGCTCAGGCTGACGTTAACAGACTTAATGATGAGCTTAACGAAAGAATAAGCAGTATAAACGGTGCAATTTCAGCTGCCGTTGAGCGTTATGAGAGCGTAAAGACCATTGCAGATGATGCTTATACTCAGCTCACTGCTCAGTTCCATAAGATGAGCTCCGTTATTGCCGATATCCCCGTGAATGAGGAGTTGGGCGACGTTGCACTTCTTGAGGCTGACGAGGCTGTATTTGCTTCCGACAGCGAGGCTCTTTCAGAAGCTGTTGCTAATGAAAATATCGAGGATATTCTTATGTGCTTCGGTATTGATTCGGAAGAGATGCTTAAGTCTACCGAGCAGTATATCGCTCATGAAGCAGAGATAATGGCAGACCATGCGGCTGAGGAAACGGAAGAAGCTGTTGAGAATGAAACTGAAGATGTTGCCGATGTACCTGCAGAAGAAGCTTCTGAAGAAGCTGCCGAAGAGGCAACAGAGGAAGCCGCCGAAGAAATTGTTATAGAAATTGATGAAGAAGAAACAGCCGGCGAGACTGTCGAAGAGGCACAGGACGAGACTGTTGAAGAGCCGGACGAGGCTGAGCCCGAAACTGCTGTACAGGTGGAAGAGATTGTTGACGACATTATCGAAGATGAATTTGAATTTGATTTTGAATTCGGTGATGAAGATGAGGACTCTGCAGATGAAGCTGTGACTGAAGAAGAAGTTGAAGAAACAGCAGAAGAATCTGCTGAGGAGGAAGCTCAGGACGAAGCTGTTCAGGAAGAAACAGAAGAAACTGAAGAGACAGCAGAAGATTCTGCCGATCTTGACGATGATGATATATTTGATGATGAATGGGACGAGATCGCTTCTTCCCAGGAGGAAGATGCGGTAAAGGAATTTGTTCCCGAGATCCCTGCTTCTGAGGAAACACCCTCCGCATTCATCCTTGACGATGATTTTATGAACAACGATTTCAGTGAATTCGGCGAGTTTGACGGCGACCTTGCTGAACCCGAAGAGGATTTCGAGATCGATTTCAGCATGTTTGAGGTCGATGAAGACAAGAAAAAGGCAAGAGAAACTGACCGCAGTGACCGCAAAAAGAAGAAAAAGAAGAGAAAATGATTTCTGATAAAAAGAAGAGATACTTGATTTTTGCTGTTCAGATGGTTTCTGCGGCTGTTCTGGTTCTTGCGGATCAGCTCGTAAAAAAAGCTGCCGTTGAAAATCTGAAGGGACAGGAAGATATTGTACTTATAAAAAATTTTTTAGGGCTTACATACGCAGAAAATACGGGTGCGGCGTTCAGTGCATTTTCAAATTCCACAATGTTGCTGTCCGTTTTCACCCTTATTCTCCTTGTTGCCGGTGTTATATATCTGTTTCTCGGCAAGCTTACGGGTAAGGTCAAAAATATCTGTGCCGTGTGCATTCTTGCCGGCGGTACAGGTAATCTTATCGACCGTTTTTCACAGGGGTTTGTTGTAGATTATATCGAAACTCTTTTTATAGATTTTCCCGTGTTTAATTTTGCCGATATTCTCGTTGTTTGCGGTGTTTTTGTGCTTTGCGGTATGCTCATTTATGAGATAATCGTTGAAGAAAAACAGAAAAAGAAAGGGCAGACTGATGGAAATTCTTGAATTGACTGCAAATGAAAGCGGTCTGCGTCTTGATAAATTTCTGAGTGAAAATTCCGAATTATCCAGAAGTGTCTGTGCAAAGCTGATCGATGACGGCAAGGTCACGGTGAACGGAAAAACAGTCGGTAAAAGTGTTAAACTTAAGCTCGGCGATGTTGTCACGGCTCAAATACCCGAACCCGAAAATCTTGATGTTCTGCCTGAGAATATACCTGTTGAGATCGTTTACGAAGATAATGATCTGCTGGTGGTCAATAAACCAAAGGGTATGGTCGTTCACCCTGCACCGGGGAATTACAGCGGAACTCTTGTTAACGCTCTAATGTATCATTGCGGTGACAGTCTTTCGGGGATTAACGGCGTTATAAGACCGGGAATCGTACACAGAATAGATAAGGATACAAGCGGACTTCTGATAGTGGCGAAAAATGACACTGCACACACATCTCTTGCTGCACAGATACAGGCTCACAGCTTCAAGCGTGAGTATGAAGCGGTTATAGTTGGCAATTTCAGAGAGGACAGCGGAACTATCGACCGACCTTTGGGCAGAAGTCCTCAGGACAGAAAGAAACAGGCAGTCAACGGTCTGAATCCGAGGAATGCGGTTACTCATTATGAAGTGATAGAGCGTTTCAGCGGTTTTTGTCATTGCCGATTCACTCTTGAAACAGGCAGGACACATCAGATAAGAGTTCATGCGGCATCTATGGGGCATCCCGTTGCAGGAGATGCGGTTTACGGTGATGCAAAGCATACCTTCGGTCTGCAGGGACAATGTCTTCACGCAAGAGTTATCGGTTTTGTTCATCCGACAACAGGGGAGTACATGGAGTTTAAGTCCGAACTGCCCGAATACTTTACGGATTTTTTGAAAAAGACAGGAAAACAATAATTTATCGGGATGAACCCGACAAATTCTGAATTTTTATAAAAAATTATGAACATAAAAAAATTTATAATTCCTACGGCGATGTCTGCCGTGTCTGCGGCTGTTACGGTTGCGGCGGTGTCTGATAGAGCACTGAAAACCACAAAATATACTTTAAAAACAGATACA
>CAZTFS010000052.1:0-15588 GCA_964613045.1 uncultured Eubacteriales bacterium | reverse complement strand
CACTGCCCTGTTTTCTTGCATCAGAGAGTTTTGCTTCAAGCTCCTTGTCTTCTATTGCAAGCATCTGTATCGCAAGCAGAGCAGCATTTGCAGCACCGTTGACAGCAACTGTCGCAACCGGCATACCTGTAGGCATCATAACGGTGGAAAGAAGTGCATCCATACCGTCAAGATACTTTGCTGCTACGGGAATACCGATAACGGGAAGAGTTGTGTTAGCTGCAATTGCACCTGCAAGATGAGCCGCCATACCTGCCGCCGCAATTATTGCACCAAAACCGTTTGCTCTTGCATTTTCGGAAAACTCCTTTGCTTCCAGAGGTGTTCTGTGAGCCGAATACACATGAACCTCAAAGGGAACACCGTATTCCTCAAGAGTATTTATTGCTTTTTCAACAACAGGCAGGTCTGAATCACTGCCCATAATGACTGCTATTTTTTTCATAATTACGTTTCCTTTCGCATGTTAATAACAAAAAAAGGCAATCCTATCCTGTAGGACTGCCCAGACGGTCGGCTAAACGATATTTCTGCTCCCTGCGGTCAATTCCGCTTATCCGTCAGTCACAGAAACCTTGCTTAGATTATATCATTTAAATATAATAAAAGTCAATATACATTAAAATCCGACAGCGAAAAAATATAATTATTATAAATGTTTAATTTGTTGAGAATGACTAATACAAATAATAATTTATCAATGAACAATTTACAATGTACAATGATTTACAAAAAAAACCGCCTGCATCGCTACAACTGCATAATTGTAAATTGTACATTGCACATTGTTAATTGGTTCGACAAATTATTATTATCCCAAAAATCTCTGTATCTCTTTTATATTATTAAGTCCGTCACGGTAACCGTTTTCGTAAAGCTTATTGACGATCTCAACATCTTTTACAAGCGTGAATGCCCCCGAAATCTCTTCAGGTGAAAGAATAAGGGCTCTGCCCTCAAGCTCGTACTCCTTCATACATCTTATCATGTAGTTGCAGACAGCTCCCCTGTCTTCGATTATCTCTGCAACCTGTGCATAATCCTTCAGGAATGTACTGTCAAGAAAATTCGAGCCCGGAAGCTTCTTTCGTTTCTGATCGGCAGGTGCAGACAGAACCACAACTATCTTATCACATCCGTCAGCAAAAGCCTTTCTGAACGGTATCGGTTCTGCAAGTCCACCGTCAAAATACTTTTTATCATCAATGACTATGGGCTTACTCACCACCGGAATACAGCAGGAAGCACTGACTATCTTTAACAGTCTTTCCCTATCAGTCATTTCACTGCGGTCAAAATACACCGTCTTTGCTGTTTCGGCATCAGTAGCACTGATTATAAATTGCGAAGAAGATTCAAAAAATTTCCTGTAATTAAAGGGATTTGAGCCGATCTCACCGAAATAATCCTCGGAAACTTTTTCGTAATTCATATATGTACCTGTATGAACGAAATTCTGAATACTCAGATAATCGTCACCTGTGGCACTTTCCCGGTACATATCAATGTTTCTTCCACGTTCACCTGCGATATAGGACAGCAGATTCATACTTCCCGCAGAAACACCCAGATAATAGTCAAATTCTATCCCGTTATCCATAAAATAATCGTAAAGTCCTGCCGAATAAGCACATTTCATACCGCCGCCGACATCGATCAGACCTGTCATAAAATTATCATACCCCTTCAGAATATTGGCATCGCAGAATAACTCTTCATGCTCCGTCAAATATTATATATCAAAATTGTAGTAATGCAAAATCAATTTTTCTTTAACTTTTTGCCGTAAAGATTCAGAAAAAAGGGAGGAAAAATCCCCCCCCTTAAACATCCGTTATCAATAAAATTCTTTACCTAAAAGGTATTTCCATGCACAGACATACTTAATGCCTGCTCTGGGAATATGTGTGCCGATATCAAAATAATGCTCATCATTAACAAGAATAAAGGAATCCTTTGCTGCGACCCATACACGTTTTATGGTATCAAGGGGCATTTCAACAGTTTCGGTATCACTGATCTCAACAACAAACTTATCCTTATAAAGCTTTACGTTTGCATTATCGGAAACAGGTATCTTCCTGTCTTCTCTGATCTCTTTTATGATCTGTCCTTTATCTTCAAAGATCAGTTCGCCGTCTTTTGCGGCAAGAACCTTCTCTTTCCATACTTTACGCTGCCATTTATCCCACTCAAGAACGTTGTCAAATATGACCTCATTATCGTCGGAATGGAAAAATGCATCAGTGCCGTAATTCACGTTGTATCCGCAGGCATCACATTTGAAATTATCATCCTTACTGTGAAGATGACCTACCTCATGACACTTGGGACAAACATAAAGTATACGTTCGAGATACTCAGCAAGCCTTTCACCCGTATATTCATGAGGATCTTTTCTCTGCTCCTCAAAAGCATTTACATATGTATCACGTCTTATTATCTCATTTACTTCATCAACGGTCATTTCCGCAAGCTCTTCGGGGGAATACTCATGTACGACTCTGCCGAAAACGGGACCGACCTTATTCTTCTGAGTCCACCTTGAGCTTCTGAGATATCCGCCCGTAAGACGGAATGTAATAAGAGCAACGCCCGAATCCTTGACCATTTTACCCGTATTGGGAGAAATAAAGCCTGTTTCACCGTTCAGACTGGTGCTTCCCTCTGCAAAAATACCTACGGGGATATCTGCCTTGACTGTATCAAGAATATCATTTATAAGCACTTCGGGAGGATTGTTACGGCGTTTGATGATAACACCGCCGAGATTTTTAATGACCCAACCGAGAAGACCGCCTCTTGTTACATGGTCACTCGCAACAAAACGGATATAGCTGTTATTGAATGCACACATGAGTATGCCGGGGTCAAGTGCATCCGTATGGTTTGAAATAACTATAAAAGTATCATGCTTCGGTGTGTAATACTCTGTCTCGATATTCAGCTTTTTGAATGCGGGACGGTGAAGTAATGTAAGAAAGGTCTTAAGAAAAACCTTATTTTTGATAAGACCCTTTCTCATTTCTTTTCTGCTTCTGCTCATTTATCATTTTCCTCCTTGGCGGCTTCTTCCTCAAGCACTCTGTAAGCAACCTTACCTACAAGAGTTCTGGGAAGCTCCTTACGGAATACAATTTCTTTAGGTCTTGCATGAACATCAAGATAATCTTTACAGAAATTGATTATCTTTTTCTTTTCCTCGTCAGTTTCGGGAACACCGGGATTGAGAACTACATAAGCTCTGACTTTCTGCATCTTATAAGCATCCCTGACACCGATAGCACAGCAATAGTCAACATCAGGATGCTTATCAATGACCTTTTCGACCTGTGACGGATAGACATTGAAACCGCTGGAAACGATCATTCTCTTGAGTCTCTGTTTGAAGTATACATAGCCGTCTTCGTCCATGCTTCCGATATCGCCCGTAAAGAGCCATCTTGTTCCGTTTTCGTCACGGCGGATGGTCTTTTCGTTTTCTTCCTCATTTTTGAGATAGCCGACCATAAGTGACGGACCGCTCATGATGATCTCACCTGTTTCGCCTCGGGGCACTTCATTGAATGTGCCGGGCTCAACGATCCTGTATACCATATCTCTCAGAGGAAGACCGATACTGCCCTCCTTGGGCTTATCAACAGGTGTAAGACAGCTTGCCGCAATACATTCGGTAAGACCGTAGCCTTCACGTATCTGAACATCGGAATTATGATCCTTAAAGAATTGATCAACTCGTTTTTTCAACTCGGGGCTCAGTGAATCGCCGCCGCTGAACACACCACGAAGGAAGGAAAGATCCTGCCCCCGGAAGGCTTCAACTTTAAGAAGAGCCTCGTAAAGAGTGGGAACACCGGCAATAAAGTGAGGCTTATGCTTCAGAACATCCCTTGCGTAAGACTCTTTTGTAAACTGAGGAATCAGAATACACATAGCACCGTTTTCAAGAATTGCATGAATACCGACTGCAAGACCGAAGCCGTGGAATATAGGCATAACGGAGAGAAATTTACAGCCGTAGGTAAGGTTACAGCCCGCCACGTCTGCGATCTGCATACCGAACGCATTAAAGCTGTAATCTGAAAGACAGATACCCTTGGGAGTACCGCTTGTGCCGCCGCTGAAAAGAATTATTGCTGTTTTATCCTTTTCATACTGCATGATAGGAAGCTTTACTCCTCTGCCTGCTCTGACAAAGTCACCCCATACTACGCCCTTGTTTGTATCGGGGTATTTGCGGTAAGGCTTACCCTGTGTAAGAGCGTATCCGGCAGCCAGAACTGCGGGTAATTCTTCCGAAATTCTTGCAACAAGAATTCTGACTTCCCTTTTTGCCTCGGCAACTGCATCTCTGACCTTTTCATAAAACTGGTCAAGGCAAAGTATCATCTTGCTGTCAGCATAATCGAGATAATATGTGATATTCTTCTTTGAAGAAAGAGGATGTATCATGTTTGCGATCGCTCCGATACGGTTCAGAGCATACATACAGACAAGAGCTTGTGGTGTGTTGGGCATACAGATGGCAACAACATCATTTTTTCTGATGCCTGCCTTATAGAACGCACCTGCGGCAGTCTCTATCTTTTTTACAAATTCGCTGTATGTTGTGTACTTTCCCATAAACTCATAAGCAGGAGCTTTCGGAAAGCGGTCAGCCGATGCGGATATCGCACCAAACATGGTGGTTTCCGGATAAGGATGATGCACCGGGGTCGGATCTATATTGGGTAACTTCATTTAATTTCCTCCGATTTTGAATAATAAACGGACATATTCTTAAACATTATATACTATATTAAATTTTTTTTCAACACCTTGTAAATATTTTCAGCAAAACATATTTTTTATTTTGTATCAGAGCTTTTTATATAAATAATATGCACAAAAATCAAAATTTGTCAACGGAAGTGCAAATTATTGTTTTATGCATTATATTGCAGACAAAACTCTGTTCCGAACAGCAAAACAGCGGTGAATTTTTTCGTTCACCGCTGTTACTCTTTTAATGCAATAATAAAATTTTTGAGTGCTTCAAGCTGATAAGGAGACATTTCATCCAACAGCGGAAAGATCTCCTCAGCTTTTTTATTTTTAAACAGATCCTCGTTGAAAAATTCTCCCGGGGTCACGTTCAGATATTCACAAATATAGAAAAACATATTCATTGACGGCAATGCTTTCTGATTTTCAATTTTATTTATATAGCTTTCACTTTGTCCCAATGAAAGACTCATATCTCGGGCTGAAACATCTTTTTCACTGCGAAGCTCAAACAAACGTCTTGAAAACCATTCAATATCCATGGAATTTACCCCCTTACATAATCATTATAATATATACATATTCAAAATATGGGGAATTAAATTCTATATTTATCTTGACATATGGAATTTGATTATGTATAATTCTCGTTGTAGGGATTTTGATTCTTAATATATTCCTGATACGGAAAATGAATTTAGTTTATGGATTTATTGTTCTGTAGTTATTTGCAGATCGGTTCATAAACTAAATTTGTCCGTAAATTTATCGATACGGAGTGTAAAAAAATGAAAAAAATTAATGCATTAAAAAAATTTTCGATCTTTCTTTTTGCTGTTATGCTCACCGCAACATTCACAGTCTTTGCCGCAGCCGAAGAAGCAGAGAATGAAGCAATCTTCAATGTTACCCGATTCGGTGCATCAGGCGACGGAATTACAGACGACGGAGCTGCGATACAGGATGCTTTTGATGCGTGTAATGAGGCAGGCGGCGGCACGGTATATTTTCCGGTGGGAACATACTGCATATCAAGGACCGTATTTTTTTACAGCAACCAGAGGATTCTTTTTGATGACAATGCAATTCTTAAAAGGACAGTAAACGAGGAAAACAATGCCGAAACATGCGGAGTTTTTCTTTGCAATTGGTTTGAAACGTCAGATACAAACGCCTCAACATCATCAATATCCTGCGAAAACGTAGAGATATCGGGCGGTACTTTTGACGGAAGCGGTGCGATCCCTCAAGACAGTCCGATAAATGTGGCAATGATAAACACCTGCCACGCAGACAATGTGGTGATAAGCGATTGCAGATTCATCAACAACTATAATGCCCATTGTATAGAAATAAATTCCTCACAGAATGTATACATCAGAAACTGCGAATTCAGTGATTACACGGGAACTGCGGATAATGTCAGATACAACGAGATGATACAGATCGACAAAAGCGTAAACTCAGCTCTGGGTTCTTACCTTGATTCTGACGTGAGAGTTCTCAGAGGATATTACAAAGAAACAAGAATTGACGAGATATCACCCGACTGTAAAGGCAGCAGCAATATAAATATTACGAACTGCATGTTTTACGGTAATGAATACTGCTCGGCAATCGGAAATCATCATTCATCTGCATACACTACGGTAAACAGCGGCATCACCGTGGCAGACTGTAATTTTTCGGGCGGCTCTGGTGAAAGAGGATATATTACTTTTGACAGCCACACGATGGATATTGAGATATACAACAATGTTTTTGAAGACGGTGCATGCGGTATTACCGTAAACAGAAACGATGCCGGATGCGTTATCCGTGACAATGTTTTTGTAAATTGCTCAACTGCATACAAAGGCTCATATTCTGCATTCGGTAATGATATAGACGGCACCACCGATGCCGATGAAAATGATCCCTTAACAGGTGTCATCAAACAGGAAGAAAAAGAAACGGCAAAAACACTGTCATTTTTTGAGCGGATAGTACAGCTGTTTGAAAAAATATTTGAAATGATAAAAGCATTGTTTACATTCTGAATATGACGCAGAAAAGGCGGTGAAACTGAATTTCACCGCCGTTATTTTGTGTTTAAGGATTATTTTACAGCTTCAAGAAGAGCATCGACTTTATCTGTATGTTCCCAGGGGAGGTCAATATCCGTTCTTCCCATGTGACCGTATGCAGCAGTCTGCTTATAGATAGGTCTTCTCAGATCGAGAGCATCTATGATAGCAGCAGGTCTTAAGTCAAACACCTTATTGACTGCTTCAGCAAGCTTTTCATCGCTGACCTTACCTGTACCGTAAGTGTTGACCATTACGGAAACGGGACGGGCAACACCGATTGCATATGCAAGCTCTATCTCACACTTCTTTGCAAGACCTGCGGCAACAATATTCTTTGCAACATATCTTGCTGCGTAAGCTGCACTTCTGTCAACCTTTGTGGGGTCTTTTCCCGAGAATGCTCCGCCGCCGTGAGCCGCATATCCGCCGTATGTATCTACGATTATCTTTCTGCCTGTAAGTCCGCTGTCGCCAACGGGACCGCCAACAACAAATCTGCCTGTGGGATTGACAAATATCTTTGTATTTTCATCCATAAGCTCTTTGGGCATAACGGGAGCAATGACCTTTTCAATCATATCTTTTCTTATCTGTTCCTGTGCAGCCTCTTCCTTGTGCTGAGTTGAGATGACAACAGCTTCGATTCTTACGGGCTTGTCATCGTCATATTCAACAGTAACCTGAGTCTTGCCGTCGGGACGAAGATAATTAAGCGTGCCGTCCTTTCTGACTGCTGAGAGCTTTAATGCCAGCTTGTGAGCAAGAGCGATGGGAAGAGGCATAAGCTCCTCAGTCTCGTCACAGGCAAAGCCGAACATCATACCCTGATCGCCTGCACCGTTGAGATTGTATTTGTCATCATCGCCCTCTTTCATTTCAAGGGACTTGCTGACACCCATGCTGATATCGGGTGACTGCTTGTCAAGTGTTGTGAAGACGGCACATGTATTACCGTCAAAACCTGCCTCGGGGGAATCAAATCCTATGTCACAAATTGTCTTTCTGATAATTGCAGGTATATCAACAACTGCATTTGTTGTGATCTCACCCATAACAAGTGCCATACCCGTTGTACATGTGGATTCACATGCAACTCTTGAAAATTTGTCCTGTTCGAGCATTGCATCGAGAATTGCGTCGGATATCTGATCGCAGACCTTGTCAGGATGTCCTTCCGTTACCGATTCGGAAGTAAAAAGTCTTTTTGCCATTTTTAATGTGCCTCCAAAATTAATTGAACCTATCCTTACAATGAAAAAGCTCACAGAAACAGTATCCGTGAGCATCAACCTTATCTCTCGGTCATACCGTCGGATTTAGCACCTTGCAAAAGCAGGTTGCCGGACATCACAGGGCCGATCCCTCCGTCACTCTTTATAAGGAATATTCGGTTTGATATTATTCTACACCATACGATTTATTTTGTCAATAGAAATTATTGTTTTTTGAGTATGGGTGACAGTCTTTTGTAAACAAGGAAGCACAGAACCGCATCAATAAGACCTTTTACAATATTGAAGGGCAGATTAAAAATAATCAGTGCTTTCCAAAGATCATCCGCCGCAGGCAGAATTGCCTGATACATGCCGAGGATGGCTTCCATGGGCATTCCGAGAACCTTTACATAAAGAGGATAGACGATAAAATAATTTGTAAATATGCTGACGACCGCCATTACGACAGCACCGATCAGACAACTGATAAGAGCACCTTTTTTTGTCTTATTCTTCTTGTAAATAATTCCTGCAGTTCCGACAAAAATCGCACCGAGGATAAAGTTTGATATCTCTCCGATGCACATTGTTGACCCGAAAAACATGTGAATGACATTCTTGATAAGACAAACAAGTATTCCGTATACAGGACCGTACGCAAAGGATGCGATAAGTGCTGGCAGCTCCGAAAAATCAATTTTAATGAATGACGGCATAATTGGAATCGAAAATTCTATCACCATCAATACAGTTCCCAAAGCCCCCATAAGTGCCGTTACCGTCAATGCCCTTAAGTCTGTTTTTTTAGTTTTCGCCATTGTAATCACTGCTTTCTTGAATATTCGGAGCACAAAAAAAATACGCTCCGGAATATCAACAGAACGTAAAAAGAAAATAAAGCATATTTTTCTTCTTCCATCCGGACTTTAACCGTCGGTAACGGAATCACACCGTTTCAACACCCCGAAGTGTTCGCAGACTTTACTGCCGGTGGGGAATCACACCCCGCCCTGAAGATATTTTGTGTTTTTTATTATACACTTAAAAAAAATACATGTCAATATTAAAAATATATAAATGTGTAATTTATTGACAATTAACAAAAAAATATGCTAAAATGTAATTAAAGGAGTGAGTCCCATGTACTAACAATTAATAGTACAAAAGTAATTAATGGAGGTTCTGCTATGTCTAAAATCGGAAAAATATTGTTATTGATAGTAATTTTTATTCTATGTTTTTGTCCTGTATTAACATTTGCTGCCAACAGCACCGCTGAGAATAGTATTGTTTTATTTGATTATTATTTACCTTTCGATGTGTGGCAAGGCAGTGGTAACACGTCTGTGACAGTAAAATACCACAGCAATGATGAAACAATTAATACTGCACTTCAATTTGATAACTTTGAATATATTTCTGATGCCGACGGGAAAGAAATTAATACAAACTATTATACAGTTGAAAATGCAGATGATTTTGTATTAATCACATTTAACGAAGAATATCTGCTTACACTTGAGGATGGAGTATACTATTATAATGCTCAATACAAGGGGATAAACATGCCTTTGGTGTTGTATACAGTAAAAGAAAAAGCGATTGTTTTTGATATGGTTTTTGAATCAAATACATGGAACGGAACTGATTGGGCTGAATTTAAAATTAACGGTGTCCCAAAAACTATTGGGAAGAATTTGTTGGAATTCATTAGTTATGGCGGTGAAACTCTTGATGATGATGACTACGATGTAAGTTTTTTCGGGAACAACGGAATCATAATGATCAGCCCCGAATATCTCAAAAATCTTTCACCGGGAACACATTATTTTGACGTTGAATTTCTGAGTATAAGCGGAATTCTTCTGAAGATTGAAATTCCCGATTTCTACTGCAAAGGAGATGCGGACGGCAACGGTAAAATAACAGCCGCTGATGCAAGGCTGACATTGAGAGCCTCAGCTCAGCTCGAAGTATTGTCCTACGATGCAAAAGCAGCAGCTGATGTAAATGAAGATGGTGGTGTAACAGCTGCAGATTCAAGGCTCATTTTGCAATACTCGGCAAATCTTATATCTAAATTTCCCGCAGACGAATAAACTTCTATCGGTTGATTGTAACAAAATAGTTTTGCTATCCCGTAATTTCGGTTACGGGTATTTTTTTATCATCACATCAACATATATTTGTGATAAAAATATACATAAAAAGTAAATAAAAATATACGTAAAAAGTAAATTAATATAGACAAAATGATTTTTTTATTGTAAAATAAATAAAATGAATTTTAACGGAGGTTTTCTTATGTCACACATAAAAACCATTTTTTACGATAAAGTTGACAGGACTTGTCCTTTGAATGAATATCCGAGACCGCAGTTTCAGCGTGATTTCTGGTCAAATCTCAACGGCGAGTTTGATTATGCGGTCACAGGCAATGTTGCTGCCCTTCCCGAAAAGTATGACGGTAAGATTCTTGTTCCCTTTGCCATTGAATCGGCTCTCTCCGGTGTTGAGAGAGCTCTTATGCCAAACGAGATACTCTGGTACAGAAAAAGCTTTTCTCTTTCAGATGAATTTAGCGGCAAAGATGTAATACTTAATTTTGATGCTGTTGACTGGCAGTGCAAGGTATATGTCAACTCACAGCTTGTCGGTGAACATACCGGAGGATATAACACTTTTTCATTTGATATCACTTCTTTTGTAAAAGACGGCGAAAATGAGCTTGTTGTCCGTGTATACGACCCCACAGATGAGGGCTGGCAGCAAAGAGGCAAGCAGGCTCTTAAATCTCACGGTTTCTGGTACACGGGAACATCGGGCATCTGGCAGACCGTATGGCTTGAAGCTGTTGACAGCACAAGACTCGAAAAAATAAAGCTTCTTCCCGATATTGACAAGGGTGTCATAAACGTAAAAACCACGGTAAAGTCCAACGAGAGGTATACTGTTACCGCAACAGTTTTCGACGGTGAAAATGAGGTTGTTAAAACTGAAATTTCAGAGGATACAGACATCGCCGTTCCCGATTTCAAGCTCTGGAGTCCCGAAGAACCAAACCTGTATGATATGATACTTGAGATAAGTGTCAACGGCGAAATCAGAGATACGGTAAAAACTTACTTCGGTATGCGTAAATTCAGTATGGGTAAGGATTCAAATGGTTATATGAGACTTTGTCTTAACAATAAGCCTTATTTCCATAACGGTCTTCTTGATCAGGGCTATTGGTGCGACGGCGGTATGACGCCCCCATGCGATGAAGCTATGATATACGACATTCAGAAGATGAAGGATCTGGGCTTCAATATGCTCAGAAAACACATAAAAACCGAGCCTGCAAGATGGTATTACCACTGCGACAGACTGGGTATGCTGGTCTGGCAGGACATGATAAGCGGCGGTAAGGCTCTGAATAATTTTTATGCCGGTGTCATTCCGAATATTCAGGGGGTGTTTATTCCCCTTGCAGCTTTTTCTCTCAAAGACAACAAATACGAAGCCTTCAACAGAGGCAAAAAAGAATGGCGTGACTTCTTTAAAGCAGAAATGTTTGAGATGATCGATCAGCTCTGCAACTGTGTTTCAATTGCAACATGGGTTCCTTTCAACGAGGGCTGGGGTCAGTTTGATGCTTACGAGATCGGCAAAGCGGTCAAGGCTGCAGATCCTTCAAGACACTGCGACCATGCCAGCGGTTGGTACGATCAGGGCGGCGGCGATTTCAGAAGTATCCACAGATACATCGTTCCCGTTCAGGTGCCTAAAAAAGAGAACGACAGAGCTTTTGTTCTAAGCGAATTCGGCGGCTATTCACAGATTCTTGACGGTCATGTATGGAACAAAGCAAAGAGCTTCGGTTACATGATGTTCAATTCAAAGAAATCTCTTACAAACGCTTACAAAAGGCTTTACGAAAAGCAGATCATTCCCAAGATAGCAAAGGGACTTTCAGCTCTTGTCTATACACAGGTAAGCGATGTTGAATTTGAAGTAAACGGCATATTGACTTATGACCGTGCAATTGTCAAGATCGATGAAGAAACAATCAAAAACATAAACAACAGGATTAAGTTATAAAATGTAGGTGTGTGATATGAAATCTTGTCCCGTTTGCGGAAAAACTTTTCCCGCAGGTAATTTCTGTGAGGATTGCGGTGTAATGCTTGTGGAGGCACAGCCTGCTCCCGAAGTGCAGAATCCCCCTCCCGTTAACTATACTCAGAATTATCCCGTGAATCCCCCTGCACCCGTTCAGAAGAAGTCAGGTAACAGCAGCAAGATAATAATTGCCGTTCTTGCAGTACTTCTTGTTGCGGCAATTGCGGTAGCGGCGTTCTTTATTGTCAAAAGCATGAACAAAAACGATAACGCCGCATACAACAAAGTCGATAGATATTACGAAACTCAAGAGCAGTCACAGGCTGTTTCCGCAACAACACTTACTCCCGAAACAACAACTCTTGCTTCCTCGACGACAACTGCAGAACCTGCCGTCAACGCAAGCAAAGACGATGCTTATAATGCATTCAATGATTTTTATATGAGTTATCTGAACGCTATCAATCACCTTGATCCGTCTCTTATGACAAGCTGTTCATCTCAGATCAGAAATGAAATGGCTGAGCGTTTTGAAATCAACAAAAAATCACTGTTTGACCTCAGACGCATAGATTTCGATGAAGATTCGCTGTATATCAATTCAAGTGGCGGACACACCGAATACATATTCTATGTAAAGTGCGTAACAATGCTTTATGACCGTTCGACCAACGAACAGAAAGACCTTAATTACTCCTGTTGGAGAGTTACCGTTGAATGCGAAAACAACAGCTATACGGTAACGGATATGGAACGTGACAGTGATTACAAAATGAGTACTAACATTGTTTCCGTCTCTGACAGTGAGAGCTTGTTCTGATTGTCACCCCAATACAGCAAAAGAGGTTGACAATCAAATATTAATATGATAAAATCACCTCATATTACGGGGTGATTTTTTATGCGAAAAAAAAGCACTTATGATATTATCACTATCGCACTATTAACTGCTGTCACGGCAGTCTGCTCATGGATCATCATACCCACGGGAACCGTACCTTTTTCCATGCAGACCTTTGCCGTATTTGTTTCGGCATTGCTTTTAGGCAGTGCAAAAGGAACATTGACGGTCATATTATATCTGCTCCTCGGCATTGTGGGACTTCCCGTATTTTCATCATTTCAGGCAGGTCCCGGAGTTCTTTTGGGAGCAACGGGCGGCTTTCTGACGGGTTTTGTGTTCATAACTCTCATCGGCGGTTTTTTTGCACACAGATTCAGCAATAACACAATCATGACAGTAACAGGACTTATCCTCGGGCTTTTGTGCTGTTATATCATGGGTACAGTATGGTTTATTTTTGTTTATCTTGACAGCACTTCTGAAATGTCTGTTCCGGCTGTTCTTTCAATCTGTGTGCTCCCCTATGTGATCCCCGATCTTATAAAAATGTATCTTGCTGTAATCGTGACAAAAAAGTTAAAAAAAGTGATAAAGGACAGATAGAATGAATATCGGCGAAAAAATTCTTATTACTTTGGAGAATAATAAAGGAAATTTTATATCGGGCACACAGATCGCACGTGAACTGAATATAAGCCGAAATGCAGTGTGGAAAGCCGTCAAAAAATTGCAGAGCAAGGGCTACGACATAAAAGCAGTAACTAATAAGGGCTATATTCTGTCGGAAAACTGCAGTATACTGTCCCCACGAAGTATTGCTGAAAACATTACCGACAGCCGTATCCGTGTTAAGTATGAGGAATGTGTCACTTCAACGAACACGATCGTCAGAGAACGGGCTGAATCCGGCGAAAAAGAAGGGCTTCTTCTTGTTGCAGCCGAACAGACTCAGGGAAAAGGCAGACTCGGCAGAAAATTCTTATCACAAAAAGGGACAGGAGTATATTTCAGTCTGCTTTTAAGACCTGATATGAGCCCCTCGGATTCACTTCTGATAACCACCTGTGCCGCTGTTGCGGTTTCAAAGGCAATAAGTGAAATAACCGGCAAAGAGACCTTGATAAAATGGGTAAACGATATATATATGAATGACCGAAAGGTATGCGGTATCCTTACTCAGGCGTCTTTTGATTCTGAAGGCAACAAATTATCATACGCAGTTCTCGGTATCGGCATAAACATTCATTTTGACAAAGAAACTTTGCCTGATGAGATAAAAGACATTGCAGGCTCAATTTTTGACACTCAGAACATTCCTTATGATGCCGTCAACCGCATCGTAGCCCGTACAGTCGATATTTTCATGAAAGAATACGACGAAATTACAAAAAAGTCTTTTCTCGATTACTACAGACAGCATTCATATCTTGACGGCAAAGAAATCACCGTCATAAAGTCAGACGGCAATTATTCCGCTACGGCGATAGGTATAAATGAAGATCTCAGCCTTATTGTCAGATACGATAACGGCGGTGAGGAAGCACTTTTTACCGGTGAAGTCAGCACAAAAGTCAGATAAAATATTGACCGACGTGTCTTTAAATGTTATAATCAGCAAGAGAAATAAGATGAGAGGCGTTTTTATGAAAAAAATTATTGCAATTATAATGAGTATTATTTTAGTGTTCAGTCTTGCCGCATGTTCGGACAGCAAGTCTGCCGATGTCAAATTTGAAAATGAACAGGAAGCTTACGAAGCTATGACAGGTGCTGTCGAAGAGGGTGATTACGAAGCTGCGATAAATTATTATAACAGTTCAGCTGCGGATTCATCGGAATCAGATGTTGTAAGTCTGTACTATTATTCTTTGGCAATGTACGCTTATGAAGAAAAAGGCTGTCTGGGATATTCAGCGGATCTTCTCAGTGACAGATGCAGCAGTCTTTTTGAGCCAGCACAGGAAGCTTACGGTAAGATACAACTGCTGACACGGGCACTTGACGGCAGTTATCAGAGCGGTGACTTCTGCTATCTTTATTTTGTTGACGGTAAGATCGCTATAGGAGAAGGCGGACAACTGACGGGCACGGTTTTCTGCAACAGCGAAATAGTAAAAAAAGATAATAAATATTACTGGGCAGAACATAATACGGAGGGTGAAGACACACTGATTTACGAGATCACACTGACGGATACGGGTATAACTCTTACCGCTGTGGACGAAAGTAATGATATGTATTCGGGTACCTACACACCCTTTGCAGGTGAAATGCCCATGCTTGTATACTAAAATAATTAACGGCAAAGGATTTTTAATTCCTCTGCCGTTTTTTCTTACTCGGATTTTTTAAGCTGTTTTACGAGCTGATTACCGTAGACTGCCGCACCTGTGACAAGTATACCCTGGATAGCTCCGTCTACAGTCCAACCGCCCAGTGCCATTGCACCGACAATGCCTAAGGGCAGAAGAATTACGGGAATCCATTTGTCGGGTATCTTTTCAATATTCTTAAGTATCTGTCCGAGAATAATCAGAACAGGAATAAGAATCAATGCGTTTTCGGTTACGTACGTTAATATTTCCATTGTTTT
>CAZTFS010000051.1:0-15796 GCA_964613045.1 uncultured Eubacteriales bacterium | reverse complement strand
TTCACCGAGATATTTCATATATTCTCTCTTACCGCCGAGACCGCCTGCACCGGGATATCCGCCGGCAATAACTTTACCGAAGATAGTAAGGTCAGGAGATACGCCGAAGTAACCCTGAGCACCTGCCATGCCGATACGGAAGCCTGTAACAACTTCATCAAATACAAGAAGAGCACCGTACTTACGGCAAAGTCTCTCAACGCCCTTATTAAACTCGTAATCAAGAGGTCTTGTACCGCTTTCAGGACCGATAGGCTCAATGAAAACAGCAGCAGTACCGCCGCAGAACTGATTTCTTCTGAGAACTCTCTCAAGAGAATCAAGATCGTTGGGGAAGAATTCCTGAGTATGCTTATAAAGATAGAGAGGAACACCGTGTGTCTGGGTGAACTTTGAACCGGGAACACGGATACTCCAGCCGAGCTGATCTGACCAACCGTGGTATGCACCGCCCATCTTAACGATGTTCTTATTCTTTGTAGCAAGTCTTGCTACACGGACAGCTGCCATACATGCCTCAGTACCCGAACCGAGCATACGGAACATATCAACTGTCTCAACGCTGTCAGATATCTTTTTTGCAAGCTTGTACTCGAACTCATGGAAAAGACCTGTGGAAGGACCGCATGTATTAAGAAGATCGATAACCTGCTCACGAACCTCGGGAGGATTAGAACCGAGAACCGTGGGGCCGCCTGCCTGAAGGAAATCGAAATACTCATTTCCGTCAATGTCGTAAAGCTTCATACCGTCAGCCTTAGTGATAACTACGGGGAACGGATAGTTAAAAGCAAGGTTGTGCTGAACGCCGCCGGGAATGACCTGCTTAGCTTCTTCGATCATTTCCTTTGACTTTGCACACTTTTTGTCAAAATACTCTTCCTCATAAGCCTTGAGAGCTTCAGGCTTAATGGTGTAAATAGGCTGAGCTATAAGCTCATCAAGCTGTTTTGTAACAGCCGCTGCGTCACAATAGTTTTCAATTGCAAAACGAGTGTCCATTTTTATTACCTCCGTAATTTAATATACATATAGATTGTATAATAAAAAAATACCAATGTCAAATATTTTTGCAAATTTTAATAAAAAAACTACATTTGCTATTGCGATGATTATTTAAATCTGTTAAAATGTGAGCAGAAAATTGAAAGGCAAGATAAAAATGAAGCATACTTACAAAACAAGAGGTACATGTTCCACTCGTATTTCATTCGAGCTCAATGAAGGAATCGTTTCCGATGTTAAATTTACAGGTGGCTGTAACGGTAATCTCAAAGGTATTTCAATGCTGTCTGAAGGCATGAAAGCAGAAGATATCATTGCAAGAGTCAAGGGAATAAAGTGCGGTTTTAAAAGCACATCATGCCCCGATCAGCTTGCTGTTGCCCTTGAAAATGCCATGAAGGAGGAGGATTAAGATGAAAATAGGTTTTATTATAGCTGACGAGAATGAATATATCCCGTTTATTGGCTTTGCAAAGGAAAACAACGCAACCGAAACTGTAAAAAGAGGCAGAGATGCCGTCGAATTCCGCTATGCAGGGAAAGATCTGGTTGCCGTAAAAGCAGGTATAGGCAAAGTAAATGCAGCTGCAGCCACAGCGTTTCTTATAGCAGACGAAAAGGTCGATGCCGTTATCAATTTCGGACTTTCCGGAGCAATCTCGGGATTACTTAAAAATGATATCGTTGCAGGCTCAACCTACATCGAATGCGACTTTGATCTGACTGCCATCGGTTACGAATTGGGCAAGAAACCGCAGAGCACATACATATACAATGCAGACAAAGACCTTTTTAACGCCGCAATGAAAATTGACGGCATGAAAGAGGCAAAATGCGGCTGCGGAGATCTGTTCCTTGCTGACCCCGTAAGAAAAAATCTGTATAAAGAAACTTTCGGCATCACGGAATTTGACATGGAAACCGGTGCTGTCGCTTCGGTGTGTCACGATGCAGATATTCCCTTCCTTGCCATAAGACAGATAAGTGACACCGCTGATGATGCCGCCGCAGAAAGCTACAGAGAGCTTAACGATCAGTGCCCCGTGAATCTGACCGAGACAGTAAAAAAGCTTCTTGAAATAATAAACTGAAAAAAATTAAAAAAAATTAAAAAAAGGGCTTGACAAAACTTAATCCATGCTATATAATAACACACGTCGCTGAACAACAGCAACGAAGATATGGCGGCGTAGCTCAGTTGGCTAGAGCATTCGGTTCATACCCGACAGGTCATTGGTTCAAGTCCAACCGCCGCTACCAACGGCAGCTACAACAGTTGCCGTAATATCCGGCCCGGTGGTCAAGCGGTCAAGACACCGCCCTTTCACGGCGGTAACACGAGTTCGATTCTCGTCCGGGTCACCACCAAAGAAGCACTTCGGTCATGAAGTGCTTTTTTCATTGTAAGAGGTGAAAATAAATGTCTGAATTAAAATTCAAAAACGGCAGATTCAGAATCCTTCAGCTTACTGATCTGCAGGACACGCAAAAAACTTCTCCCGATACCGTAAATCTCGTTTATGAGCTGATCGCAAGAACTCAGCCCGATCTTATCGTGCTCACAGGTGATCAGGTCAAGGGCTACGGCTTCAATTTCCTTACGGGCGACAATAAGACCAAAGCCGCAACCACTATCAGCAATCTTATGAAGCCTATCGCTGACAGCAAGATCCCCTTTACCGCTGTTTTCGGCAATCACGATGCTTTCGGTTCTGCCGATAAGGATTTCCAGTGGGAATGTTATAAGCTCTATGACAACTTTATAGGCAAGGACTACAACTTTGATGCGATCCCCGTCTGTTCCGAAAAGGATGAAGATGTGAAATTCTGTGTCTATATGTTCGACTCACACGAAAAGGATTCAAAGGGAAAGTACAAGCCCATAACCCCCGAACAGATAGATATGTACAGAGCCGCACGTGACGGTTTTGAAGAACAGAACGGTCATGCGGTACACGCACTTGCTTTTCAGCATATTCCGCCCGAAGATATATATGATTGCTTCGAGACTTCATTAAAGAAGTTCAGAGGTTCCTTGGAGGGTGCGGGTGTACATAAAACAAAGCACTACAGACTCCCCTGTTATGCTGAAAATGAACGCAGCTTCATGGGAGAAAATGCCGCATCTCCCGACGAAAAAAGCGGTCAGATAGAGGCATTCAAGGAAAAAGGCGATGTTCTCGGCTTATATTTCGGTCATGACCACAACAACAGCTTTGTTGTAAAGCACGGCGATCTCGATCTGGGCTACACTCAGGGCTGCGGCTTCAATATTTACGGTCCCGGCAAAAACAGAGGGGGCAGAGTTTTCGATATTTATGAAGAAACACCCGATAAATATGAAACATTCACTGTAATCTGCAAGGATATAGACGATTTCAGACTTGAACGTCCGATAAAAGGTTTTATTTATACTCACTCTCCCAGCTCCGTTTCTCAGGCAATAAAAACGGCTAAAAAAGTCGGCATTGCGGCTCTGGCAGTAACAGCAACAGCACTCATTATCAAAGGCAAAAAGAAGAAATAATAATTCAAGGCGACAAGTTTGATTCTTGCCGCCTTTTTATTGTTATACAAATACAATCTGAACAAGTACCATGTAGCAGGCTGTACCGCCGATTATACTTATAAGAGTGTTTTTCTTCCATAGGTGAAGCACCGCTACCAACAGACAGGAAACAATTTCGGGAATGCCGTAAGGATATTCAACAAATGTCGTATTACGAAGACAATAAACTACCAGCATACCCATTATGGCAAAGGGTAAAACCTTTCCGAGATACGATATAAAAGCCGGAGTTTCTCTCTTTCTGCCGAAAACTGCAAACGGCAGAACACGAAGCAAAACCGTTACAAGTGCAATTACAACTATTAAAAGAACGGAATGGATATCAGGCATCGCCGAGCCTCCTTCCGCTTTTTGTTTTTACGGAAAGAACAACGATTATGGCAATCATCGCAGGGATCAGAAACTTATCCGCACCGAAAATAATCAGCGACAGCACCGACAAGCATACACCGATAAGAGCCGGACTGTGCTTATCAGTACTTTTCCACTGTTCAACAAAAACAGTGATGAACAGTGCAGTCAGAGAAAAATCAATTCCTTCGGTATTGAAAGGTATTACTTTCCCCAGAAGCGAACCTATGACAGTTCCGATGACCCAATAACTCTGGTTAAAAAGAGAAACACAGAAATAATAAAGTGACGGATCATCAATATCCTCGGGAAGCTCGCCGCAGTTGAGTGAGTAGACTTCATCAGTCAGAGCAAACATGAGATACGGCTTCTTCCATCCCGTGTTTTTATACTTGTCTATCATGGATATCCCGTAAAACAGATGACGTGAATTTACCGTAAGGGTCGTAAGTGCCGCAGTAATAAGCGACACTCCGCCTGCAAGCAGATCGACTGCAAGATACTGCATTGAACCGGCAAAAATAAAGACACTCATTGCAAGTGCCCAGCCTACGCCGTAGCCTTTTGAATCAAGAAGTATGCCGAAGCCGATACTTAAAACGCAATACCCTGCCATAACGGGAAGCGTTGCAACAAAAGCTTTTTTTACTGTTTTTCGTTTTCCTTCATTTTTCACAACACAAACCTCTGATCGTCTGTCAGTTTAATCGTCAGTAAAGTCAAAAAATATCCGAAAAGTAACAAACTCTTCGGATATAAATTGATTACAAGAATATTATTTGTCGTTAAGAATTTCCTTTGTAGCAAGCTCATACTCGTTTGAAGTAAGTTGAGAAGCTCCGAATCTGCTGAGAAGACTGTTTAACATATCATTGAGCTTTCTGATAAAATAGTCAAGCATTGTTACGATCTTTGTTATATCCATTAAATACCGCACCTCACTTTCAGTTTTTGTTTTCTGAGATAATAATATCATATATAAAAAAATTTTTCAATAGTTTTGCAGAAAAACAATTATTATTTGTGTTAAAAATTACTTGACACATAAATGTATTCAGCGTAAAATAAAAATGTTAATCATCGGAAAGGAGCTTTTTAATGCAACAAAGATCATTGGCCATTATCGGTGCAGGTGCATCGGGTATGGCAGCAGCAATTCAAGCCGCAAGAGAATCAAAACACAATTCAGACATAAAAATAACTTTGTATGAAAAGCTCCCTAAAGTCGGCAAAAAAATTCTTGCCACAGGCAACGGCAGATGCAACATTCTTAATTCGGGAAGCTTTGACGGTAAATTCAACGGAAACAAAAAGCTTCTCAACAGCATTTTTGAGCAATACCCCGTCAGCAGTAATGCGGAATTTTTCTCCTCAATGGGAATACTCCTTACCGAGGAATCCGACGGCAGACTTTACCCCATGAGTCTTCAGGCGTCATCAGTACTTGATGCACTTCGTTTTGAACTTAAAAATCTTAATACAGACATTGTTTGCGATACACCTGTTACAGACATAAAAGCCGTATCGGGTAAATTTATTCTCAATAATGAATTTGAGGCTGATGCCGTAATAATTGCAGGCGGCGGAAGATCGTCACCCGTACAGGGCTCAGACGGTTCATGCTATTCCCTGTTGTCATCGCTCGGCGTAAAGATAAATCCCGTTTTTCCTGCTCTTACGGGTATCACCCTGAAAAAGAAGAACAAAGCCCTCAAAGGTGTAAGGGCTCACGGTGAGATACTTATAGTTGACAACGGCAAGGTCATTGCCGACGATTGCGGCGAGCTTCAGTACACGGATTACGGTATTTCCGGCATTCCGGCGATGAATGTATCAAGATTCGTTTCAGAGCATTTTGCCCTCAAAAAAAACGGAAAAATATTTATGGCGATAAACGTACTGCCCGATTTCATTCCCGAAGATATTTTCAGCTACATAGTCAACCGAAAAAAAAGCAACCCCGATCTGCTCTGTGAAGACTTACTTTCGGGTCTTATGCCAAAGAAATTGGGTGTTGCAAAGCTTCATTCATCAGCGATCCCGTCAGAGAAAAGGATCGGTGAGCTTACTAAAAATGAAATATCGGTTCTGACCGAAACACTTAATTCCGAGATCTTTGAAATATCGGGAACACTCGGTTTTGAGTCGTCACAGGTCACTGCAGGCGGTGCAGCTTCCAATTGTTTTAATTTGAACACACTTGAGTGTAATAAAGTTAAAGGACTTTTTGCATGCGGAGAAATACTCGATGCAGATGCGGTATGCGGCGGATACAATCTTTCATGGGCATGGAGCTCGGGAAGATGTGCAGGAAGCAACGCAATTAAATTTTTATCGGAGAAATAAGATGCTTAGAATAAATGAACTTTCACTTGACTTAGGTGAATCAACAGAAAAACTGAAAAAAGCGGCAGCTGATTTTATCGGAGTCTCCCCTTCGGATTTTACTTCATTTGAAATCTCAAGAGAATCTGTAGACTCAAGAAAAAAGAACAGCATAAAAATGGTTTATTCCGTAGATGTTGAGCTTGAAGCAGGTGAAGAAGAGATAGCATCCGGATTCCCTGTGAATAAGGTCGTTCACAAGAAACGTTATAAATATGAGATACCCGAAAACAAACGCACGTCAACACTTCGTCCCGTAGTTGTCGGTTTTGGTCCTGCAGGTATGCTGTGCGGTCTGATTTTAGCCAAAAGCGGACTGCGTCCGATAATTATAGAGCGTGGCAACGACGTGGAACAGCGTCAGAAGGATGTAAACACCTTCTGGTACAAGCATAAGCTTGATACCGAATCGAACGTGCAGTTCGGTGAAGGCGGTGCAGGCACGTTTTCAGACGGAAAGCTTACCACGGGAATAAAAGACAGCCGTGTTAAAGAGGTTTTTAATCAGCTTTATATTCACGGTGCTCCCGAAGAAATACTTTATTCGGCAAGACCTCACATCGGCACGGATAAGCTGGGCGGTGTGGTTAAAAATATACGTGAAGATATAATTTCCATGGGCGGTGAGGTCAGATTCGGCTGTAAGCTGACCGACATAATAGTTGCAAACAACTTTGTCCACGGAATCACTTGCGAGGACAGAAACGGCAGGATATCAGACATTGAAACTGACTGTGTAATTATGTGTATCGGTCATTCTGCAAGAGATACGGTAAAAATGCTGTACGATAAAGGCATCAGAATGGAACAAAAGGCTTTCTCGGTGGGAACGAGAATCGAACATCCTCAGGAGCTTATAAACAAAGCCCAATACGGAAAGATGTGGAACGATCCGAGACTCGGTGCGGCTGATTACAAGCTGTCAAATCATCCCCTGCACGGCAGAGGCGGTTATACCTTCTGTATGTGTCCCGGCGGAACGGTGGTTGCGGCATCGTCGGAGGAATTCGGAATGGTCGTCAACGGCATGAGTGAATATGCACGTGACGGTGAGAACGCAAACTCAGCAATTCTTGTAGGAATCGAGCCTTCATACTTTGAAGACGATCACCCCTTGTCGGGTATTGAATTACAGCGACAGATCGAACGTGCAGGTTATGAATACGGCGGTCGTGACTACACCGCACCTGCTCAGCTTGTGGGTGATTTTCTCAAATACAGACCGTCTGTAAAAAAAGGAGCAGTAAACCCCACATGTCCGACAGGTGTATGCTTTACAGACATAAGAAAAGTATTGCCTGAGGTCGTGACAAACACGATACACGAAGCGATCGTTGCTTTTGATAAGAAGCTGAGCGGATATGCACTTCCCGATGCGGTTCTGACAGCACCTGAGAGCAGAAGCTCGTCACCTGTCCGTATTCTGCGTGATGAATTTTTCCAGACAAATATCAGAGGTCTTTACCCCTGCGGTGAGGGTGCAGGATATGCAGGCGGTATCGTCTCTGCCGCCGTTGACGGAATGAGATGTGCGGAAGCCGTTCTCAGCGACGAAACTTAAAGTTAAATCTTTAATTTTTCTGTTGTTTATTCCGCAAAAGTATGCTATAATAATTTATTGAATGAAAATATACACTTGGAGGTATATACCATGGGATTTTATAACAACTTATGCCCCGGCTGCATGAATGAGGTCGGTGAAGCTGAAAATTGTCCTTATTGCGGCTTTGATATGAAATCAGAGCAGACAGCACCTTTTCTGGCTTACGGAACAGTACTTGCCGGAAAATATGTTGTGGGAGACATTCTTGAGCAGAACAGCGAAGGAACAACATATCTCGGTCTTGATACCATAACAAACAACTGTGTAAGAATCCGTGAATTCCTTCCCGAAGGACTTGCAGAACGCAATGCAGGTGAAACAAAAGTTGAAACCAAAGAGGAAAATGCAGATACATACAGAATCCTCAGAAGCAGTTTCCTTGACTTGTGGCATAAAATAATGAAGCTTCGTTCTTCAGAAGCAATGATCACAGTCCTTGACGTTTTTGAAGCAAATGATACTGCATATGCAATAGCAGAAGCTGACGGCAGTCAGACTCTTACAGATTATATCAACGAAAAAGGCGGCAATCTCAAATGGGATGATATCTGCGATAAGCTGTTTCCGGTTATGGATGCTCTCGAATTGATCAATAATTCGTCAATCGTACACGGTGCAATATCCCCCGACACTCTTTTCCTGTGTGCAAACGGAAAATTCAAGCTCTGGGGCTTCGGAATCCCTGAGATAAGAAAAACCGAAGGCGTTCTCACTGCTGATATCAGACCCGGTTATGCAGCTATCGAACAGTACGGAAACAACGCTGAGCTTTCTGCTGCAACGGATGTTTACGGCTTCATTTCCGTTCTTTACAAATGTGTAACGGGAAACATGCCTATTGATGCTGAGATTCGATCAAAGGAAGACACTCTTTCAATTCCCGCCGCATACGCAAGAGAGCTTCCCGACTATGTTCTTGCGGCT
Organism: uncultured Eubacteriales bacterium; assembly: GCA_964613045.1. GTDB lineage: Bacteria > Bacillota > Clostridia > Oscillospirales > Acutalibacteraceae > UBA1081. The sequence continues at coordinate 6,959 of CAZTFS010000051.1, read as the reverse complement.
TTCATCGGTGCACTTCAGGTTCGGTCTGAGGACAGAACTCAGAACATTACAAAGCTGAGAAATTCATTTACAAAAGAAGCCTTTGAAAGACAGAAGCAGCAGGCAGCGGCGATCGCAGGCGGAACACTCATAGACCCGATCAGCGACATGGAGCCGACAGACATCGCTCCCGAAAAGACATCAGAGCCTGTTATAGTCAACGGCACAGGAGAAATACAGGTTCTTAAAAAAGACACAAATCCGGGAAAAACTACTTCCACGGCTTCAACGATCATTCTGAGCATAAGTATTGTTTTCGTAATGCTTATATTCTTTGCCTGTCTTACACTTACGGGAATTATTTCCTTCAATGTGGGCGGTGTAGGTTCAACAGCCAAGGTCATACAGATACCCGACTTTACAAACTACAGCAAAGATGACACTTATATAACACAGGTTGCAGAAAAGTACGGTCTGCACATCAAGCTGCAGGCAACATCATCATCAACGGTTGCAGAAGGCGTCATTTTCGATCAGGACATCGCTCCCGGCACAAATGTAGAAAAAGGTTCCACAATAAATCTTTATTACTCAAAGGGTGCGTCAACAGTTACTCTTCCAAACTTTACAGGCATGACGTTCACGGAAACGGTTTATTATCTGGGTAAACTGAATCTGTCATATAACATTATTGAAAAAGACAATCCGGGTACGCAGGCTGCAGGTACTGTGGCAACAATGACGCCGGCGGCAAATTCCGTTGTATACGAAGGAACTGAGATCACTCTCGAGGTATGGGGTGAAGCTAACGCAAACGGTGACGTTACAGGCTCTCAAACAGGAAGTCAGATAACCTCATCAAGCTCCATTCTCGACAGTATTTTCGGCAGTCTGAGTGACAGCGTAAGCGGATTGAGCGATACGATCCAGAATTTTATTGGTTAAAGGGTGAAGCATTTTGATAAACGACTTGATATCAAAATATATTTCCGATACTCCCGATTATACTGAGATACGCACTCAGATCAATAACGATTGCTCAATAAGCATAGTTTCGGGCAATCTTGTGGGCAATTCAAGGGTAACCTCAAGCGGTGTAAGTGCAAGAGTGTACAAAAACGGTGTTTACGGCTTTTCATCCGTGGGTGAATACAACGATGAAAGTGTCAAGGCTGTTATTAATGCAGCCCGTGAAAATGCTCTGTTTCTTGACAGACGTGTAAACAAGAACAAGCCTCCCCTTTACGCATCACCTGTTGTAAATTACACCGACACGAGAAAGGTCATCGACGTTCCTCAGAAAGTACTCCTTGATTTTGCAAGAGAGCTTGATGATTATATCTGCAACAAATATCCCGAGCTTTCAAGCAGAAGCGTAATATTAGCTTGTGACAGCACGGAAAAGCTTCTGCATGTCAGTACAGGAAGCTCCTCCTACTCTGTTTCACCGAGAAGCTGTATATACGTTGCAATGAGTGCCGAGGCTAATGACGGCTCAAATGTTGAGCTGTTTGACATCATGGGTTGTTCAAGAGGATATTTTACAGAAGTATTCACAACGCCCGATGCCCTTTACGGCAAAATTGACGAGCTTCATGAAAAGCTGATGGCTAAAAAAGAGGGGGTTTTCTCCGAAGCCGGTATTTGTGACTGCATAATCGATTCATCAATTGCCGGTATGATCGCTCACGAAGCCGTCGGACACACTGTTGAAGCCGATCTTGTGCTTGCAGGTTCCGTTGCGGCAACGAACTTAGGTAAGCAGGTCGCTTCTGATAAAATAACAATTATCGACTTTGCTCATACTGCATTCGGCAAGGAAGTTCCCCTTCCCGTTTATGTGGACGACGAAGGTACAAAGTGTGAAGATGCCGTTCTTATCAAAGACGGTATTCTCACAGGATACATGAATAACAAAGAGAGTGCCGTTCATTTCGGCATGAAGCCCTGCGGTAATGCAAGAGCCCATGCCTATGACGATGAGCCTCTTATAAGAATGAGAAATACGGCTATTCTGCCCGGTACGGATAAGCTTGAAGATATGATAGCTTCCATAGATAACGGTTATTATCTTACAAGAACGCAGAACGGTCAGGCTGATACCACAGGTGAATTCATGTTCGGCATAACCATGGGCTATGAGATCAGAAACGGTAAGCTCGGCAGAGCAATCCGTGACACCACTATATCAGGCGTCGCATTTGAAACACTCAAGACAGTTGACATGCTTTCCGACGAGATCGGCTGGGCTTGCTCCGGTTACTGCGGAAAAAAACAGGCAATGGCAGTTTCCGACGGCGGTCCCGCTGTCAAATGTAAAATAAACATCGGCGGAAGATAAGGAGTAGCAGATATGGAAATTTCAGATCTTAAAGAAATTGCACGGTATACACTCTCCTGCTTAAAAAAACACGGTGCTGACGATGCTCAGTGCAAAGTCAGATACTCGGTTGCTGATGAGATCAATATTGATGCAGGCGAATTCAGCCTTATGCGTTCAACCTTTGATAACGGCATTACAATGAAAGTTATAAAGGACAGGAAAAAAGGCGTTATCGCAATAAACAAGCTTGATAAAGACTCTATTGATACTGCGGCAAAGGAATGTGTTGAAAACGCAAAAGTCTCCGCAGAAGATGACTGCCTTTCAATCGCCGAAAAAGTTCAGAATGAAGACTTTGAATGCGGAGTTCCCGCAAGTGACAGAGATAAATTCTTCGACCGTATCAATGAATATACGGAGGATCTTTCAAAAGCTTATCCTAAAGTTTTTATTGAACAGCTTATTGCTGAATATTCCGAAGCAAAATCGGTCTTCGCTAATACAAACGGTGTTGAATTTTCTAACAAATCGGCATATTACTCAATGGGGTCAATGTATTCGGCTCATGACGGAGACAGAACCACATCATTCAATTCCACGGGAATCGACTTCGTTGATCTTAACGAAAAGATACTCGACAAGGGCACCCAGCGTATGATGTACGAGCTTTGCGAAAAAGAGCTTGATGCTGTTCCCTTTGAAGGCAAATTTACAGGCACTGCAGTTTTTGCTCCCTCATGTCTCGGAGATATCATCGGTACTGCAATCGGAAGTTTTACATCTGATTCGTCAATAATTGATTCAACAAGCCCCTGGAGAAACGAATTAGGCAAAAAAGTGGCTTCGGATTCCCTTTCCGTCTCTCTTATTCCCATTGATGACAGAGTTATCGGCGGCGAGAGATACACGGCTGAAGGCTACAAAACGAGCAATTGCGATGTTATAAAGAACGGTATTCTTGAGAGCTTCACATTGAGCGAATATGCAGCAAGAAAATCCGGCGAACGCAGATGCAGTACACTCAGCGGTTGCATGGAAGTGCACGCAGGTACGACTCCTTACAATGAGCTTATCGGAAAGATCGACAAGGGCATTCTTGTGTGCAGACTTTCCGGCGGAAATCCCGCAGGCAACGGCGATTTTTCGGGTGTAGCAAAAAACAGCTTCCTTATCGAAAACGGAAAGATAACAAAGCCTGTTCTTGAAACAATGATAAGCGGTAATCTTGCGGATATGCTTAAAAATATTACCGATATTTCAAAAGAGACTGCGGAAGACGGCTCATGCGTATTTCCCTGGGTCGCATTTGACGGTGTAACGGTTTCGGGTAAATAAAAACTATCGGGTATCTCCTCAGGCGGGATGCCCGAAATTTTTTTTAAATAATTATAAAAAAACTCTTGACAAATCAATTAAAGTATAGTATACTTATCAAGCACTCGGGAGAGTGTAAAAGAAATATCGCGGAGTAGAGCAGTTCGGTAGCTCGTCGGGCTCATAACCCGGAGGTCATGTGGTTCAAATCCCATCTCCGCAACCAATCAAATAAAAACCATCCTTTTTCGGATGGTATTTTTTTGGGCACAAAACGGCAAAAATGCAAAAAAGTATGTGCATGTTGCACATATTATCAAATATTTTATTGTTTAAATTGCTGTAAGGGATTTCTTGCACAAAACAGTGAAAAACACATGTGAAAATATTGGATTTTATACACAAAACATTTCGTGCGTCTGAAATCATATTCACATTAATTTTTGTACATAAAAAAATTTTTACATATTCCGGAGGAAAATTTAATGAGTATCATAGGTCACATAGTAGGTATTATAGCGATCGGATTATTTTTCTATTCCTATCAGATATTTGATAAGAAAAAATTGCTTATTATTCAGACAATTGCAACCTGCACACTTTGCTTGCAGTATATTCTTATAGGTGCTTTTTCAGGCTTTGCTTTAAATATCGTTTGCGTGATCAGAAATGTTCTTTATTATTTACAGGACAGAAAAGTTATTTCAATAAAAGGACTGCCCAATATGCTTGCTCTTGCAATGCTTGCTGTCAGCATATTCTCCTGGGACGGTTATCATTCATTATTTATCATTGCAGGTCTTATAATGAACACAATATTCATGGGTGTGTTCAACTCGCAGGATTTAAGAAAGAGTATGCTTATCACCTGTCCGATGATCTTAGTGTATAACATTTTTTCATTCTCCGTAAGCGGAATAATAAGTGAAAGCTTGTCAATAATCTCAGCACTTATCGGCATCGCAAGATATAATACATACCGTACGGAAAAAGAATAACAGAAAAAACCTTGAAGTCATTACGATTTCAAGGTTTTATGTTTTTTTATATATCAGTTTAAAAAGTGAAGAAGCAGACGGGTATGACAAACAATGTACTGTCAAATCTGCAAAGCATACCGCCGTGACCGGTCAGCAGCTTGCCGAGCTCCTTTATTTTTCGTCCTTAAAATAAAGTTTATTTTAAGTTTTAAAATTAAAATATTAAGTAACGACTGAAAAAGTATTGAATCAGGATCAATAATATGATAAAATATAATCAAAGAAAAGTATAAGGAGGAATGTATTATGCCGGGACCCGGAGGCGGATCACACGGTGGCGGCGGCGGAAGAGCCGGTGGCGGCGGTGGCTTCAGCGGAGGCTCACACGGCGGAGGCGGAGGTTTCCACGGCGGAGGTCATCACGGCGGAGGTATGCACGGAGGCGGTATGCACCCCGGAGGACACAGACCACCGCATCACGGAGGATTTCACGGTCCTCATTTCGGCGGCGGTTGGTTCCGCAGACGAAGAGGATATTACGGCGGCGGCGGAGGTTGTTTAGGCGGCTTTGCCGGTATTATCGTCTCAGTCATTGTTGTTGTATTTGTTTTAGGAATGTTCCTTATCAACACACTTGGCTTTGCGTTCACGGGAATATCTCAGTCCGATACTGAGCAGGTTGAAGTTATGGAATACGATGAAAATACATTCCAGGACTATGCAAATACTCAGTACAAAAAGGAATTCGGCAGTTCTGCGGCGTATGAAGACAATATTCTTCTTGTGTTCCTTGCTGATACGGAAGAATGCTACGATTATTACTACATAGCATGGGTCGGCGATCATATCGAGACCGACATAAATTACTTATTCGGTGATGAATATACTGAATTCGGTCAGGCTGTATCAGAGTGCATCAATTCCACTTCATACAAGTATTCTCTTGACTCAAATATTGCCGATGTGGTAAAGCAGATGGAGAACTACGCTGTCGAGCAGGGGCTTGAGTCTTCTTTTACTTGTGAAGAGGAGCACGCACAGGTCGAATCTCATCTGACGAACAAGACATCACTCGACATGACCGAAGACACGGTAAACACTGCATTACAGAGCTTTACCGAAAAAACAGGTATTCCTATAGTCGTTGTTGTTGATGATATTGACGATGTCTTCCCTTCTCAGACGATTTCCCAATCAACACAAGTCAGTTCATCAGGTGTTTCATATTCATCTGTGCTTGTGATCGTCCTTGTCATTATTCTTGTTGCGGTTGCTGTATTCGCAATAGTAAAAATCGTCCGCAAGAAGAAGCAGGCAGATTACGATTCTGAAGATTAAAAACAAAAATCAAGTCTTTGAGGCACACTTCCTTACGGAGTGTGCCTCAGCTATATTTGCCTTTCGGCGAGTTGTATTACTTCGCAGTTTTATTGTGCTTCGCACGGTTATAAAGGCAAATAAAATATAATGATAGCCGTTCGACCTGCTTTTTTTCTTTACAATCAAATCTTGTTATGATATAATTGTTTATAACAGCGTAAAATGTTTACGGCGGCTTTCGAGAATCCCTTCTTTTCTCAGCTTGCTTATCTCGGCTGAAAGTCCGCTGCGGTCTACTTCAAGATAATCCGCAAGCTCCTGTCGGTCAAAAGGAATCTCAAAGCTGTTGCTTCCCGTCTTCTGAGCATAGAACATGAGATATGTCATCAGCTTATCCCTTGTGGTACGCCCCGAGGTTATCTCGATCTTTTGCTGAAACATTATCGTTTTGGATGCAAGATCCTTCATAAGATTATATATGAGCTGCTGATGGAATCCGCAGTTTTTTGAACAAGTGTGCAGAACACGGTCACAGTCGATAAACATTACCTCGCAGGGCTCATTTGCGGTTACGGATACGGGCAGTGACTGAACTCCCGCACATGCAAAAGCCTCGGCAAACACCTCAGAGGGATTTATATCTGAAAGAATAGATCTGTTGCCCAAGTAATCAACCTTATTGATCTGAGCCGAGCCGGAAAGCAGTATGCCGATATATTTTACGGGACTGCCCTGAGGAAAAACGGTATATTTCTTATCAAACAGCTCCGCTTTTGCTCCCAGACAGCCGAGCATGGATATCAGCTCGTCATCTCTGATATTATCAAAAAGAATACATTTTCTTAAAATTTCAAAATATTTCTTCATATTTTTCTCCGCTTTTGTTGAAAATTCAACAGATTTATTATGATGATTATACTATAATGAAGTCACAAAATGCAAGGAGGAAATGAAAATGCTAAGAAAAATCATAAAAATAGATGAAGAAAAATGTAACGGTTGCGGTGCTTGTGCGGCGGCTTGTCACGAAGGTGCGATCGAAA
>CAZTFS010000050.1:0-16527 GCA_964613045.1 uncultured Eubacteriales bacterium | reverse complement strand
TTACCTTTTTAAAATACTCGTTAGTGATTTCACTGCAGCTCATATATGCACTTGCTGCTACGGCTGAACGGCCGACACCACGGGTTATGACTTTGGCTTCAAGGTGATAAATTGCGGGGATCGCCGTCCTTTCGGTTATTTTTATATTGATTGAAAATAAAATAATCAGCTGACATTTGCAAAAACACACCACGATAATAAAAAACATTGATTTTTGCACTATTCTATTTTTGCGAGAGTGACATTTTTAATGTTTTATTATATAATTACAGTGATGAAAGGAGCTGACTATATGAATACATATGATTTTGGGAAATTTCTTTCTCAGTTGAGAAAAGAAAAAGGATTAACTCAAATACAATTAGCGGAACAGCTTAATGTTACTGATAAAGCAATAAGTCGTTGGGAGACGGGTAAAAACTTCCCCGACATAGAAATATTTGAGGACTTATCAAAAATACTTGATATATCCATCAGTGAACTGTTGGAAGGTAAACGAATCGAAAAAGAAAAGCTTTTTGATGTTAGTGAGGAACATATTGTAAATCAAATCAAAAAGAATAAAAAAACTAAGAAAGTATATATGATTATAATTTCTGTTATAATGCTTTTTGCATTGATTTGTGGCTGTTTGGTAATAAAAAACAGCGGTGTTTTCGATGGTGTAATATACGATGAAATTCCTTGTTACAGCAACGATATATTAACTATAATGAATAATATAGATGGATACATCTCTCAAAAACCTAAAGCAGATGGTGACTTCATAATAAATAACGGGTTCTTTTTTGTTGAGCCTGACAAAACAACAAACGATATTTTTTATTTATCAGGTACTTGTGAAAATGGCAGAGCTTTTTATATGAATACACTGTATGACGAAGAAAGCCCAAAGAACAGCAGTTGTTTCATAGGCGAGTTTCGTGAAAATCAAGAGTGTGCTGACGGAATTACTTTTGATGATTTAAAAAATATAGTTTCACAATTAGATTTATCAAAATTACCTAATCATGAAAAATACCAACTTGACATAGAAGATATTAGAGCATATGATAAACATGATTTAAATTCTAACGAACACCAAAGCGGCATAAAAAAGTTTATTTTTTCAGAAGGTGTACTAAGAAGTTATACAGAAAGTACTATTTCGGGAAAATTCATGTTAATAACAATAACAGGATTTGATAATGGTTCAGGAGGAATAATTGGTTATATATTTTACGAAAAATGACAGCTGAATTGCTCTCACACTCGTGAGAGCAGTTTTCGTTTCTTTGAAAAATTTTCATTTTTTCAAGAGGGGTGTTTTAGTGCATTTTTTTGCCCTTAGTACTACGGGCGGAATGCACTGATTGACAAATGGAAATCGAACCGATGATGTACTATTCGTTTTAGGTATTTCTATCGAATATTTTCATATAAAGATGTATTACAAAATGTAAAAAGTGCAATTAATTTAAGCAAAACTCGAACATCATTTTTTATAGAAAACCAAAAAGCCCCGTTGGGAAAACAGTAATTCTGCAACAAATAAAAGCAAAGGATAGCTCCGATTAAAGAGCTATCCTTAATTTTATAGATATTGCCTATACATTTCTACAAACTCATCATACTCGTTTTTCTCCGTTATCCACACGATAACAGGATATTCATCACAGAAAGCCGGAATTCTGCACTCTTATTTTTGCCAATCCGGACACCCGGAATATCTTTGTGTCCGTCAAACCGGATAACCGATACAACATATGCAGCTTTTGTTACATGCAGATGATTCTCTTTGACCTTGCAGTGAATTACATCGGTAATGTTGTCTGTATCTGTTCTTTACGGTACATTTACATCCCAACCGTTGATATTTCCGCTGATGCAATCGATCTCGCATTTGCCGTCAGTAAATGTAACCTTAGCCAGGATATCAGGCAGGCAAAGCGGGAAGGTTATGTTTTTATCAATGGGGATAAAGGTAAGCTTTTTGTTTTCATAATCAACTGACATACCCGATACGGCGTGAAGAATTGTCCAGCTTGACATAGGGCGTGTGTAATGATGACCGCACTCCCAATGATCCCAGAAATGTCCGAGTCTCATCTGATTATCCGCTATTGACTTGATCTCCTCGTCAGCGATTTCTTTCAGCCCTACCGAAAGAGCAAGAGCGGAAAATGCATATCCTATGCCTGTCCACACTGCAATGGTCTGGCAGTTTTTGTAGGTGTGTATGCTTGTCTTTCTGTTTTCGGGAACAGTAGCGTTTACAAGTCCCTGTTCGTTATCGAAATTGGTGCTGAAGATTAAATCAAGCACTGCACGCACACGCTCATCGGGAATGTTTCCGTCAATACCCATCATTCTTAAGAACCATTCACCGTCAAGCTGATCGGTCATAAGAGATTCATCGGTTTCTTCTTCGTTTCTCCAAAGGTTGTAATATTCGCCGTTCCAGAGCTTTTCTTCAAGAGATTTTTTGCCGGATTCCAATATATTGTTCCACTTGTCAAAACAAGTCCTGTCACCAACTCTGTCGGCAATAATTGTTGCAGCCTTCAGTGCAGCCAACCAGAGGACAGAAATATATGCAGGAGTGCCCGAGAAATTCCATGCATCGTAAGTGTTTCGCTTTGTATCGTAATCGGGTAAGCCGTCTTTATCGGTGTCAAGCTTCTCCGTGGAATCCATAGCCCGTTTAACATTATCCCATAATGAGGTAAGATAATCTCTGTCGCCTGTGAAAAGAAAGTCACGAAGTACCATTAAAACAAACTGCATATTCATATCAACACGGTCAAAGCCGTTGTCCGTACTTTTCATATCAGGCTTGAAACAATGATGCACCCTGCCATCTTCTCTCTGACACAGAGCCCCCATTTTCATCTGCTTTTTCTGCAAGTCGGGAAAAAGGCTGATAAGTGAAAACGATGCATGATAGGTTATATCTGTCGTATGAAGTCCGCAGTAACCAAGCCCCTCCCACAGACCGAAGTTTCCGTTTTTAAGATATACGGAGCTTTTTATTAACGGTGAAAGGTTCGATGACCATGAATCAGGATAAACTGTCGGTAAGCTTGTTGAATAAAGAAGCTCGGCAAAACTGACAGCGGATTTGAAAACGCTGTCGTTATCTGCAAGAAATCTGTTGGCATCCAAAGCACTGCTGTAGAGGTTTTCATAGTAATGCCCGATCTTTTCTCCGTCTTTTGCCGTAAGATTCGGAAAATACCAGGTAAGAATAAAACGGATGTTTTTCTTTTCACCGGGTTTGAGTGTCACATCCGAGCAAAGCGAACAGGCACCGAAATCCTTGCCTTTTCTGGTATTCTGATTCAGACAGCACTCAAGAAACTTGATTTTATCCTCTCTTGACGAAAGATAATCAGGGTTGCAATGCTTGATGCGGCTGAGTATGGACTCAACAAAGGCATACCTGATATATTCCGAACACAAGGTATCAAGCTCTGCATCGCTCAGCAAAGCTAAATTTTCAGGCAGGTCTTTGGGCTTTGTACCAACTTCACTGTTCGGCAGACAGCCCTTTTCTTTGAAGCCGAAGAGAACAGATTCCTGAGTTACTCCCAATTTTGAATCGCCGATATATTCCTTCATAAAACGGTAGTAATCCGCCGTAATGTAAGACTTTTCACCATCACCGTTTACAGAAAGGCAGACATTGCCGCAGGACGGTGAATCGGTAATCTCGGCAGGCTCGATATGAATGCCGACTCCGTCGCCAATCTTATGAAGTAAGTTTTTGTTGCCCTCTTTTTGATTTGCAAAATCAGGCACAAGACTACCCAAAAGACTTATATGCAGTTCACTGTCGGTCGGATTTTCTACGGTGAAATCCATATAGAAGCCCGGTGTTGCCGAAACATCGCTGTTATGCGGAACAAAGGGTGAAACCGCTTTAAGACTAAGCTTGCAGGATAATGCACTGTCAACATAATTCATGTCGCAGGCAGGGAATCTGCCGTCAAATTCAATTCTTTCAACAGGCTTATTCCATGCAAACATACGATATGTAAAGTCATCGGCATCGGTTTTCATACCTAACTTGCGGATAATGGGCTTGCCGTTATCCTTTGTTTCTCGCACCCAGAAGGAAAGTGCACCCGTGCTTCCTTCTCCGTCATCAACCTTATCTTCAAAACACACCTGTGTTATTCTCGGTTGATTTGCAATCAGCCAGCTGTGAAACTCACCGTCAGGCAGAAGCTCCACGCTTCCGCTTCCGATACCGCCTAAAGCAATGCCGCTTGAATGAGTTTTGGTAGTTGTGATCTTTGCCATAACGCACCTCGATATAGTGATTTAATACTGTTTCAGTCAAAATAATTTTATCATACATTTTATGGCGTTACAATAGGTATTTTTCACTTAAAAACAGCAGATCTTCAGATAGGAAAAAAATAAAGCTGTTAATAATGATAAAACAGCATTTCAAGCAAAACAATAAACCGTTTTGCTATTACTGAAGTTAAAAGCTCTGAAACACACGCAACCCCGGTAAAACAGGGCATTTTTACCACCTTTCCTATTGAAATCTGTGTAAGATTTTGCGGCGACAACCACTTGATTTATGGTTCTATTTTAACATCTACAGGTGCCATTGCTGCTCCCATGTTGTTTGCATCTTTAATGCCCTGATCCTGAACTCTGCCGAACATTACGCTGTCAATAAGTATTCCGCAGGGCTGATTTTCTGCCACAACTGCCGCACCTGCTGCTGTAGCAGTACGCTGTGCCGTAGGAGTTCGCTGTCCGCCGTATTCAAGGGGGAATCTGAATTGCTTTTCGGCGGAACAGAAGTGTGATGAAGTGGAGGCGACCGCAAGTCTTGCCGCACCCGTATCAACAAAAACGGAAGCCGAAGCAAGAGACAGTGCCATTGTTGAGCATGCACCGTAAACACCGATAAAGGGGATGTTCATATCCTTTACTCCGAAGGTGGAGCTTGTACACTGATTCATAAGATCGCCTGCAAAGAGGATGTCAATATCCTCTTTTTTTTTGCCCGATTTTTCTATTGCAAGAGTCACCGCTTTTTTGTGAAGCTCACTTTCAGCCTTCTCCCAGGTATCCTGTCCTATACCGTCATCGGGGTAAAGAAAATCAAACTCGGCGGCAAGAGGACCTTCACCTTCAGCCTTTGCTCCGACTGCGGCAGAGCCTATGATCCCCGTGTTGCCTGACAGCTTCAATGTGTATCTGCCTTTTCTTGTCATATTCATCACCAAAAAAATAAGATTTCATCTGTATTTTTAGACATTCATCTAATATTATGCACTTGTAAATAATTCAATTATATGTTAAAATTTCATTAAACGAAATGTAAGGAGATTAGTGATGGACTTCAGAAAACTGGTAAAAGATGCAAAAAAACAGATCACTGACTGCACAAAGTACACGGTGGATTCCATAAAGCATGTATGCAAGGAATACGGACCGAGACCCTGCGGTGAGGAAAGTGAGAAAAAAGCTCAGGAATACATGATGGAGAGCCTGAGAGAGTATACGGATTCTGTCACCCGTGAGACCTTTGAGGTTCATCCCGATGCATTCATGTCCTTTGTTCCCATTGCAGGCACATGTCTTTTAGGCTCAACGGCGTGTAACATTCTCGGTGCATTTAAAAATAAAAAAACAGCCGCCGCATCTTTCGGCTTTATAGGTGCGTTGCTTTCCGGAATAGTGGGCGAGTTTGTTCTTTACAAAGAAATGCTTGACCCGTTCTTTAAGAAAAAAGAATCGGGCAATGTTATTGCCGTAAGAAAGGCAAGGGGTGAAACAAAACGCAGAATCATACTTGCAGGACACACCGATTCAGCTCCCGAATGGACATATACATACGCTCTGGGTTCTCACGGCGTTATAACAGTGGCAGGCTATGCGGTTGCAGGTCTTCTCTATACAGCGGCAACCTCTGCCGTAATTCTTAAAACAAAAAATAAAGACCTCGCAAAGAAGCTGAGTCTCGGACAGCTTGCCTTTGTTCCTGCATACGGTCTTCTCTATAAATTTACAAACGGCAAAAAATATGTTGATGGTGCAAACGATAACCTTACAGGTTGCTTCATTTCAGCGGCTGTAATGAAGTTCCTTGATGACAATGATATAAGATTTGAAAATACGGAAGTCGTTGCGGCTCTCGTTGGCGGTGAGGAAGCAGGACTGAGAGGTTCAAAGGCTTACTTCAGAGCTCATCCCGAGCTTAAAAATGACGGCGTTGAGACGATGTTCTTTTCAGTTGATACCATCCGTGATGAGGATTGCATGATGATATACAACAAGGACATGACAGGTACTGTAAGCAATGATGACAAAGCATGCAAGCTTGTTCAGAATGCGGCAAAGAAGTGCGGATATGATGTTCCCATGGGTGTGATCCCCATTGGTGCTACCGATGCGGCTGCCGCTTCTCAGGCCGGTGTTCCTTCCGCAAGTTTTGTTGCAATGGATTCTTCCCCCGCAAGATATTATCACACAAGACTTGATACGGCAGACAATCTTGTGCCCGAAACTATTGAGAAAACACTCGATATCACACTTCAGACGGTGTTTGACTTTGATGAAAACGGCTTGCAGAGTGAGTAAAGAGTAACGTGGGCATATCGTTGCGTTGATTTACGAACAAAATTTTATTTCAGGGACGGCATATCGGCGTGCTGTCCCGTTTTTTTTGCAGAAAATCGGTCTTTACCGGATTTTGTAGCGGTATTTTTTTTGCAATGAAATTTGAACATTGCGAATTTGATTTGTGTGTGTTTTTTCTGTACACACACTCTTCATTATTACACTCTTACAATCTCTTCATTATTACAATCTATAGGTGTTGCCCCTTCGTTGCCCCTTCGTTGCCGCCTCGTTGCCCCTTCGTTGCCTTTTCGTTGCCCTTTCGTTGCCGCCTGTCCGTTTTTCGTAATGGCTGAACCCCCGATACACCGTGGTTTTTAAGCCTTTTTCTTTTTGCCGCTTTTACGATTTTTTTTAATTTTTTTTGACTTTTCGGGCTTCATTTTTTTCTTTAAAGTAATTCTGAAAAAATTCACTGAAAATAAAGAGTTATCTGCACTGAATCAAACAAATGTTCCCATATTTCATTATATTGATATTTTCAGATTTGTCAAGTGTTTTTCGAATATTTGTTCTGTTTTTTTAATTTGCACTTCTCCCTCCTCCCTCCTCACTGAAATAAATTTTATTTCGCTTTGCACTTGACCAGGATCGTATCATCTCCGATAACTTCGATATCGCACCAATTGATCCGTATGTCGTCTGTTTTACCGACCATGCCGAAAAAACCCTGCTTACCGCATATTATAAGGCATGTCACACAGCCTGTTTGCGTATCAAATTCCACATCGCCCACCGTTCCTATTTTTGTTCCGTCGCTCATTGATATAACATCCTTGTCACATAGACTGCTGATCGAGCATTGCATCTGTAATCACTCCTTACTTTGAATATATGCATATTGTCGGCAACTGTATGAATATTCGGGACATGGTGTGAATATAGTTGAATGTGCATAGTGTGCAATCAAGGTAAAAGGAGCCGGTGAAATGGAAACAAAAATGCAGACCGAGAAAGTCTGTCTGAAAAAAGAAAAACTGTCTGTCAATGTGGAGCAGATAGTTGAAAACGATATGAGCCTTGCCGACTATTACGGTGATATCGTAAAGATACTCGGTAACTCAGTTACCGCAAATATTTTTTCTGCTGCCGTAACAGGTGATAAGGCTGTCATCGACGGCAGTATCAGAGTCAGAGTCCTTTATATTGACAGTGAAGGGAAAACCGAGGTCTTTGAGCTTGACTGTCCCTTTAACAGAAGTGTTGATGTGCGTGATGCTTCCTGTGAGGACCGTGTGAATGTGTCGGTTTCATCTGAACAGGTAACATGCAGAGCCGTCAATCCTCGCAGAGCCGAGATACGGGGAAATGTATCCCTGAGAGTAAGCGTTTCGGGCTTGGAAAAATGTGAGATAGTATCTGCTGACAGTAACGACTTCTGCCATGTTCTGCCCTGTAAGGCTGAAGGTTATTTTCTGACTGCCGGCACTTCAAAGACCTGTACTCTTAACGAAACAGCGGATATTGACGGCGGTATAAAAGTAAAAAAGGTTTACCGTTCGGGTGTAACGACCGTGGTAAACGAAGTCAGATCAATAAAGAATAAGATGATGTTTAAGGGGGCGGCAATTCTTGATGTTGTAATGCTTACCAATGAGGGCAGCTTTGTTTCACAAAAAATAAACCTGCCGATAAATCAGATCGCCGATATTGAAGGCATTGACGAAGAGAGCCGCTGCTGTGTAAATATGAATGTCAGAAGTGCAGATGTAAGGCTTTCTGCCGAAACAGGGCAAGGAGCATCTCAGATAGAAGCTTCGGTTATTCTGTGTGCCGATATTGATGCCTATGAAAATACATGCATAAATGCTGTAGCTGAAGCTTATTCCCCCGAGTGTGAGCTTGTTTGCGAGCAGAAAAATGTCATGTGTGTAACCGATATAACAGGTATAAACGAAAATTATACTGTTTCTTCAAAAATGGATTTCAGCTCCTGCAAGGCAACGGGTATCGCAGACGCAGCCGTCAGAAAAATAAGATACACAGTTCAGCCTCAGGGAAACAGTCTTGTTCTCAAGGGAAATATTCATTTCGGGATCGTCGTTATAGCCGATGATAACGAAAAACTCTTCTTTGACAGAATTGCTGATTTTGAATATACAAAACAGTTCGGCGTTGATGTAACTGAATGCGATTTTGCACCGGATATATTCGTAAATGCCGTAAATTGTACTCTGAACGAAAAATCTCAGGCTGTTATCAGTACAGAACTGCGTATATCGGGATTTATGAATATCTGCAGGTCGATGAATGTTATAACCTCCATTGAAAAAGGTCAGGAGAAAGAACGCAGCACCGATGACGGCATAATTACTGTTTATTTCGCATCAAAGGGTGAACGTCTCTGGGATATTGCGAAGCAACACGGCAGCAGTATCGGGCTTATCCGATCTCTTAATGATACAGATGAAGATGTTCTCAGTGCAGACCGCATGCTTGTGTTTGAACAGGAATAACAGAGGAGAGTGACTGCAAATGGATAATACACGTATTTATGAAGATATAAGAAAAAGAACTCAGGGCGATATCTACATCGGAGTAGTCGGACCTGTCCGAACAGGTAAGTCCACATTTATAAAAAAATTCATGGAGACCATCGTTCTGCCGAATATCGACGGCGATTTTGTCCGTGAGAGAGCAATTGATGAGTTGCCTCAGTCTGCAGCAGGCAGAACCATAATGACCACCGAGCCTAAATTTATACCCGAACAGGCGGCTAAGGTCGATCTTGCGGGAAATGTAAGCTTCAGAGTCAGAATGGTCGATTGCGTCGGCTATATAGTGCCGAGTTCCTTGGGATATATTGAGGGTGAATCCCCCAGAATGGTAAAAACACCCTGGTTCGAGGAAGAAATTCCGTTCAACATGGCTGCTGAGATCGGCACTCAGAAGGTCATCAGTGAGCATTCAACCATTGGTCTTGTGGTTACAACTGACGGAAGTATAAGTGATATTCCCAGATATGAATATGAAGAAGCAGAAGAAAGAGTGATCGAAGAGCTTAAGGAGATCGACAAACCGTTTATTGTGCTGCTCAACTGTATGTATCCCGATTCACCCTCCGCAAGGGAAATGAGCAGTCAGCTCAGCGAGAAATATTCCGTGCCTGTTCTTCCCGTCAACTGTCTTGATATAACAGAAGATGAAATACGTGAGATACTTCATCAGGTGCTTATGGAATTTCCCGTGCGTGAGATCGCTGTTCATATGCCTTCATGGCTGAGATCTCTTGATAAGGAGCATCCGGTAAAACGCAGACTCGTAGCTGCTGTCAGAAATCATGCCTCCGAGCTTAAATGCTTAAGAAATATCAGCGATATGTGTCTTAAATTATCACAGGAAGAATACATAACGGCTGTGAATGTCAGTGATATAAGTCTCGGTGACGGCAGAGCTGAAATTAAAGCTGATATCGCAAATTCCGTTTTCTATGAGATCGTTTCACAGGTCAGCGGTGTTCAGGTGCATTCGGAATCACAGCTTATTGACACTCTGACTCAAATGGCTCAAGTCAATGAAAAATACAAACGCATACGCTCTGCACTCGACGAGGTCGAAGCCACAGGCTATGGCATAGTCATGCCGGATATTGATGAAATGACCCTCGAAGAGCCTGAAATAATGAAGCAGGGCGGTAAATACGGCGTAAGACTGAAAGCATCTGCTCCGTCAATTCACATGATGAAAGCAATCATCAATACAGAGGTCGCTCCCATCGTCGGCTCGGAAAGTCAGTCCGAAGATCTTGTGAAATATCTGCTTAATGAATTTCAGGAGAGTCCTGCTCAGATATGGCAGTCCAATATTTTCGGGAAATCCCTTAATGACCTTGTAAATGAGGGACTGAAAAACAAGCTTTATCATATGCCCGCCGAAGCTCGCATGAAGCTTCAGCAGACTCTTGAAAGGATCATAAATGAGGGTTGCAGCGGTCTGCTTTGCATTATCATATAATTTTAAAAGTATATGTTCACATTGTTAATATTATTAAGAAATATTACATCTGTCACATAAATAGTTTACAAACTGTTCATAAATAAGGTTGTTAGTAGTGATTTTGTGTAAAAAATAATTAAAAAAATGAAATTTAGAATGCGATAAAAAGACAGATGTTGCCTGAATGTTAAAAGTTGTCATAAATGTTGCAATCAATAAAACATTAATTTAACAATTCGGAAATCGCTTGAATTCGAATTCATAATATGTTAATATATTGGTGCAAGGTAAGAAAAATCTACCAACCGCAATTTAATCAAAGTGAGGTGCACTAATAATGTCAGCAGCAACAATCAATGCAATGTTCCAGTGGATCGTTAGCTTTTTCAAGAAGCTTGGAGAGAAGTTTGCAGAGCTTATGGGTATTCTCAGCCCCGAAGCAGATACTGATGAAGCTTAATTTTCTGAATTTATTTGTTTAATTTGATTTTATTTAGTGAGGTGTAAATAATGGAGATTTTTGCTCAGCTTATCGCATGGTTCAAGTCACTTGTTGACCTTTTTAAGAGATTTGCAGCAGGTTTTGAAGAGAAGTATCCCTTCGAGTGGGAAACACTCTGATCCTATAGTTGTTAATTGATCGGGAAGTCCTGTACGGGCTTCCTGTTTTCTTTTTTTGAGGAAATTACATACGTATACTGTCCGGATACTGCGGGAAACTGCTGTTGAATAAACTATTGTGCAATCTTCACAATACGGAAAGGATTTCATTATTGAATCGGTCAATAGATAATTATAATAAAAATATGATAAAATTAAATGAAAAATAATATATACGAATTGAGGCGTATTTTAATGAGTAAATATGTAATCGGTGTTGACTACGGCACATTGTCAGGCAGAGCTGTCATTGTTGATGCAAAGACAGGCGAGGAGAAGGCAAGTGCCGTTTATGAATATCCCCATGCCGTAATGGACGAGTATCTTCCCGACGGCACAAAGCTCGGCACTGACTGGGCTCTTGAGCATCCGCAGGATTATCTTGACGTTCTGGCAAAGACTATTCCAGAGGTGCTTGAAAAAAGCGGTATCCCCGCAGATGATGTTATCGGTGTAGGTACTGATTTTACTGCTTGTACACTTATTCCCGTAAAGGCTGACGGCACACCGCTGTGTCTTATGCCCGAATACGAGCATAATCCCCATGCTTATGTAAAGCTCTGGAAGCACCATGCGGCTCAGGACAAGGCTAACAAGCTCAATGAGATCGCTGAAGCAAGAGGTGAGAAGTGGCTTAATAACTACGGCGGAAAGATTTCCTCCGAGTGGGCAATTCCGAAGATATGGCAGGTGCTTGATGAAGCTCCCGAAATTTATGATGCTGCCGATAAATTTATCGAGGCGGCTGACTGGATCGTATGGCAGCTTTGCGGTAACGAAACAAGAAACTCCTGTACGGCAGGTTATAAGGAGCTCTGGAACAAGACTGCAGGCTATCCCTCGAAGGATTTCTTCAAGGCTCTTGATCCGAGACTCGAAAATGTTGTTGAAGACAAATTAAGCTATGATATCGTTCCTCTCGGCTCAAAGGCAGGCGAAATTACCGAAGAAGCCGCAAAGCTGACAGGTCTTAAGGTCGGTACTGCTGTTGCCGTAGGTAATGTTGATGCTCATGTGTGTGTTCCTGCTGTGGGTATTGACGGTCCCGGCAAGGTTCTTGCCATTATGGGTACCTCCACATGTCACATGCTCATGGGTGAAGAGGAGATGCAGGTTCCCGGAATGTGCGGTGTTGTTGCTGACGGTATCATGCCCGGCTTCTACGGCTATGAAGCAGGTCAGAGCTGTGTCGGCGATCATTTTGCATGGTTTATTGATAACTGTCTTCCGAAAGAATATTATGATGCCGCTGAAAAGGCAGGCATGAATATACATAAATATCTTCGCTCCAAGGCAGAGGTTCAGAAGCCCGGCGAAAGCGGACTTCTTGCACTTGACTGGTGGAACGGCAACAGAAGCGTTCTTGTTGACGTTGACCTTACGGGAATGCTTATCGGCATGACTCTTACCACAAAGCCCGAGGAGATTTACAGAGCTCTTATTGAAGCTACTGCATACGGAACAAGAGAAATTATTGAAAATTACCGCAGAAACGGTGTTCCCGTTGAGGAGTTTTACGCTTCGGGCGGTATCAGCCAGAAAGACCCCATGACAATGCAGATCTACGCAGACGTTCTGAAAATGCCTGTTAAGATCGCCGGCTCTATGCAGGGTCCTGCTCTCGGCAGTGCTATCTTCGGTGCAGTTGCCGCAGGTGCTGAAAAGGGCGGATATGACAGCGTATTTGATGCCGCAAGAGCAATGGGCAGCATTAAGAATCTTGTTTATGAGCCAATTAAGGAAAATTCCGATGTTTACGATAAGCTTTTTGCAGAGTACCAGATACTTCATGATTATTTCGGCAGAGGCGAAAATGACGTCATGAAGAGACTTAAGAAAATCAAGATCGAGCAGAGAAAACAATAATTTGTCGAACCAATTAACAATGTACAATGTACAATTTACAATTGTGCAGTTGCAGCTATACAGGCGGTTTTTTTGTAAATCATTGTACATTGTAAATTGTAAATTGTAAATTGTTCATTGATAAATTCTGATTTGAAAGGTCGTTTTGCTATGGCTAAAAATGTGATACAATGGCAGACTTCACTTAAAGAAAGAAATTCATATCTGATATATTTTACAGGTCAGAATATATTTTATTTTCTTGTTGCCAATTTTCTTACGACATATCTTATGATGACCGGTGTGGATATGGCGAAGGTCAGCGTTGTTGTTATGGCTGTTAAGGTATGGGATGCCGTAAACGATGCAATTTTCGGAGCGATGTTTGACAAGATCAGATTCAAAAACGGTCAGAAGTGCCTGCCGTGGGTCAGAATATCCTGTGCCCTTATTCCCATTGCATCGATTATGCTTTTTGCGATTCCGACTGCGGCAAGTGAAACTGTCAAGCTTCTGTGGTTTGCTGTTGCGTACATATTCTGGGATACGGCTTATACGATCTGTGACGTTCCCATTTACACAATGGTTACGACCATTACATCAAATCTTGATGAGAGAAATATACTCATGTCAAGACGTCAGATATTAAGCGGTGTGGGTATTGCAATCATAACCGTTGCATTTACAGTTCTTCCCAGCGAACAGGTGGGTATGAGCTACACGATGACTGTTATCATTGTGTCTGTTATTGCTGTTGCACTGATGGTTCCCATTGCGGTGACAGGTAAGGAGAGAAATTATATTCCCTGTGCAAATGAGGGCAGCTTTACGATGCGTGAGATGTTCTCATACCTGTTTAAGAATAAATATCTGCTGCTGTTCTACGGCGGATATATAGTTGCCAATGCCTGTCTTACCAACAGTGCACTGAGCCTTATTGCATCGTATTATCTTTTCGGAAATTCAATGTTCAATCTGCTTATAAGTGTTCTGTCGGCGGCACCTCAGTTCATTGCGGCTCTTTTTGTGCCGGCATTGGTACGCAAATATGACAAATTCAAGGTCTATTTCTGGAGCAATGTTGCTCTTATAGTAACAGGGCTTGCAATATTTACAGCAGGGTATGAAAGCGTTGTATTCTTTATTGTGCTTACGGTCATCCGCTCCGTACCCGCATCTGTTGTGGGTGTTATGAACTTTATGTTCACTCCCGACTGTGCTGAGTACGGACAGTTCAAGACGGGTACTGAAGCCAAGGGTATCACTTTTGCGATTCAGACTTTCTCCGTAAAAATTGCGGCGGCGGTTGCATCGGCACTGAGCCTGTTTGCTCTGAGCTGTTTCGGCTGGCAGGAAGTTACGGCTTCCAGTTTTGAGGAGCTTGCCGCAAGCGGAATTACTCAAACTCCCGAAGCAATCAAAGGACTTTGGATAACCTATGCACTTATTCCCGTTATCGGATATATTATTTCAATGGGTCTGTATGTGTTCTATAAGCTTAACGATAAAGACGTTCAGATAATGGCAAGGTGCAACGCAGGAGAAATCACGAAAGAAGAAGCAGAAGGTCTTCTTTCGAGAAAATACTGATCAGTAAGATAATATTTAAGATGCAGTTTCCGTAAAGCAACATGAAACTGCATCTTCTTTTGAAATAAGGATAGTTTTTTATGAACGGAATTATAAAAAAATTATTGCAGTATTGCTATCATTATCGGTAATTGCTGCAATAATACTTGTTGTAACTAATGTTGAAAATGAACCGCCCGAACAGAAGGCTTATGACGAAATAGCTCCGCTTACAGATATCTGCCGTGACTATGAACTCAGTGACAAGCTTTATGTAATCGATGCCGGTGTTCTTGATAAACAATCAAGACACATGGCAATATGTCTTCAGGGAATCGTTGCAAAAAAAACAGCCTGCAATCTTCATTAAAACGAATGATGCAGACGGTGAATATCTTGCTGCCATTGAAAGCAGCGGCACAGAACTGATTTGCACTGACGATAACGGTGAATATGCATCAGTTACCGAAGACCGGCTTAAAGAGCAGGCTGAAATTGTGAATAATTATCCGGCAGATATTGCTTCGATCAACGGCTACAGTATTGTCAATATTCATCCATGGTCAATCAGCGGAGAAAATCTTGAATTCTTTGTAAATCAGCTTGATGAGGAGGTTGTGCTTGTTACTGTTGATGAATTGCTCACAATGATAAGTGATAACATCCCTCATGAGACGGCAACCCCCGATTAATATTCGGGTTTTTCGATTGGTGCCAAATGGCAATAGTCATTTGAAAATTCAATTTTAGTTCTTCCGTCGGGTAAGAATTTAATACAGGTAAGTCCTGTATTTTCCTGACAGAAATTGAAATCATCTCTGACAGGGAAGCCGATCGCCGCATTTATAAGATAATTGTTGAATGTACCATGGGCAAAAATAATTATTTTCTCATCGTTGACAAACTCATCTTTTAATCTGTCTGTAATATTTTTTGCTCTTATGTAAGCTTCTTCTTTTGTTTCGCCGTTGTCAACCTCGTAGCAATCATCAAGAATTATGAGCGTTTTATCCTGTAATTCCGCAGTTTTTTCAGCCGTCTGAACAGCTCTTGTCAACGGACTTGAGAAAATTGCATCGAGTTTAATTTTTTTCATTCTTTCGCCGAGAAGACGGGCTTGCACAATTCCTTTCTCGGAAAGTTCAGGGTCATACCCTGTGTCTTCGCCCGTGTTGCCTCTTGATTCGCCGTGTCTTGCTATGTAAAGAATCATTTTTTATCACCTCTTTCAGTATAAGCGTCTTTTTCATTTTCGTCAATAACTTTATTTTTACTATATCGAAGGCAATTCTTCATCAAAAAAATGTATAATTAAACAAATTGAAATAAATTGAAAAAAAAGTCTGTACAAAAGAAAAAAATGGTGCTAAAATAATTTTTGTTAATGCAAACAAAGGAGTGCTGCACAAATGAAAAAAATTTATGAAGGCAAAACCAAGGATGTTTATTCTCTTGATAACGGCAATGTAATGCTCAAGTTCAAGGACGATTGCACAGGTAAAGACGGCGTTTTTGATCCCGGTGAAAACAGTGTCGGTCTTACTATTGAGGGTATCGGTAAGGCAAATCTTGAAACTTCTATTCATTATTTTGAGCTTCTTAAGGATGCAGGCATCAAGACTCATTACGTAAGTGCAAATATTGACGATGCTGTAATGGAAGTTCTTCCTGCAACAGTATTCGGTCACGGTCTTGAAGTTATCTGCCGTCTTGTTGCTACAGGTAGCTTTATCCGCAGATACGGTGAGTACATTGAGGACGGAACAGTTCTTGAGGGCGGTTATGTTGAGTGTACATTCAAGAATGATGAAAAGGGTGATCCCCTTGTTACCGGTGAAGGTCTTGCAGCACTTGGCGTTATGACTCCCGCTATGTTCGAGAGCATGAAGG
>CAZTFS010000049.1:0-16631 GCA_964613045.1 uncultured Eubacteriales bacterium | reverse complement strand
CAATTTACAATGTACAATGATTTACAAAAAACCGCCTGCATCGCTACATCTGCACGATTGTAAATTGTACATTGTACATTGTTAATTGGTTCGATAAATTATTGTTAGTGGCTTTTAAAACACGATGTTACCGAAGCGGGATCATATTCCGGAAACAGCGTTTTGTCGGACATGATAACGGCTCTGCAAATTGAATATCTTCCGAATTTATCATTGATCGCATCTTTGGTAAATTCAAGTTTTCTCATTTTTTCATCATTTTCTTCCTCAAAAAAGGACATCTGAACGGGAGCAGAAGCATCGCTCAGATTTGTTACACGGACTCCCACAGATCTTAAGGGCAAAGAAAAATTATAATTTGCTCTGAGCAGCCTCATTGCGGCTTTGCAAACCTCACCCGAAACGTCTGTGGGGTATTCAAGCCTGATCTGACGTTCAAAGCTTGTAAGATCATTACTGCGAAGATGTATCTGTACAACACTGCCCTTTAAATGATGATCTCTCAGCCTTTTACAGACCTGTTCGGATAACAGGTTGAAAATCAGATTCACATCAGCCTCATTTTTCATATCTCTGGGTGTGGTGGTGCTGTTGCCGATGCTTTTTATGGACTCTGCCTCTGTCAGCCTTTTTACGGGAGAGTTGTCACGTCCGTTTGCGTAATTGTACAGCATTCTGCCGTTCTTTCCGAACATTGAAATGAGAAAATTTTCTGAAGTGTTTGCAAGCTGACCGATCGTGTGTATTCCCGATCTGTTGAGCTTCGCTTGTGTTGATCTGCCCACAAACAGCATCTCTTCCACTGCCAGATCCCATACGATATCTTTGAAATTATCGGGAGTTATCAGCGTAATGGCATCGGGCTTTTTGTAATCACTGCCCAACTTCGCAAAAACTTTGTTATATGATACTCCGATCGAAACAGTCAGATCAAACTCACGTTTTACCCGTCTGCGTATCTCGTTTGCAATCTTCAGACCGTTGCCGAAGAGAGCCGCACTGCCCGTAGTGTCAAGCCAGCACTCATCCATGCCGAAAGATTCTACCTGATCGGTGTAATCGGTATAAAGTCGGCGTACCGCAGTGCAATATTTATCGTATAACTCAAAATCGGGCTTTACTACTTTCAGATCGGGACATTTTTGTCTTGCGGATAACAACGGCTCACCTGTTTTTATGCCGAATTTCTTTGCGATATCATTTTTTGCAAGAATGATGCCGTGTCGCATCTCCTCATCTCCGCCGACAGCAAAAGGAATCTGTCTGTATTCGGGGCGGGAAATGGATTCTATGCTTGCAAAGCAATTGTTCAGATCAACATGAAGAATCGTACGCATTAAAATCACCTTAGAACAAATGTTTATTATATTTTAGCAAACATTTGTTTAAAAGTCAATACATTTGTTCGATTTTGCAGAACAAAATTTCGGATACAAGAAAAAACAAAAATTCCCGATGCTGCATGATGCATATCGGGAATTTTTAATGCGTTATTGTGCCGAAAAGTTCATAATCGGAGAAATACCTTCCTGCGGTCAGTCTGCGAAGCTTCTCTGTGATTTTTCAACTTGCGATGATTATATATTTTGACATTGATGCCTTGTTTTGCATCAGCAAAATACAATTCTTTGTTTCTTATTTAAGATTAAGAATGTCAATACAACCAACAGGGCAAGCTTCTTTGCAGTTACCGCAACCTGTACATTTTTCCGTATCCACATGAGCATTGAAGTTCGTGACCGTTACAGCTCCTGCTTCACAGACCTTAGCACACTTCATACAGCCGATACAAGCCATTTTGCATTCTTTTCTTGCAAGTACGCCTTTGTCCTTGTTTTGGCAAAGAACGACCGCTTTTGACTTGTTGAGGGGAAGAAGCTCGATAAGTCCTTTAGGACAGGTATTTATACACTTTTTACATGCCTTACACATAGACGGATTGATTCTTGCGATGCCGTCACAAATACGAATCGCATTGTAGGGACATTCCCTTACGCAGTCACCGAGACCGAGACAACCGTATACGCAGTCTTTCGGTCCGCCAAAGAGCTGAGAAGCCATTTTACAGCTTTCAACACCGCTGTATTCCATTTTTGTGCTTGCATTTCCGCAACTGCCCTGACAGAGTACAACTGCCGCCATAGGCTCGATCTCACCTGCGGCAAGACCTAAATATTCAGCAATCTGCTTTGACACGTCACTGCCGCCGGGATTACAGAGTGCAGTGTTTGTTGTATCTCCCTTTGAAAGTGCTGACGCATAGCCTCCGCAACCTGAAAATCCGCATGCACCGCAGTTTGCACCGGGGAGCATCTCAGTAATTGTATCTGCTTTTTCATCGGAGGGAACAGCCAGCACGATTGAAGCCACCGCAAGGGCGATACCGCATACAAGACCGATGATTCCTACTATAAGAACCGCTGTTAAAATACTGCTCATAACGATCCCTCCTTATATAAGACCCATGCCCTCAATGATTCCCGAGAAACCGAGGAATGAGAGGGATACGAGTGATGCGGCAATGAGAGTTATGGGAAGTCCCTTAAGGAATTCGGGGACGTCACAGCTTTCCATCTTCTGTCTTACACCTGCAAAAAGCACCATTGCCAGCATGAAGCCGAGACCTGCACCCAACGAGTTTACCATTGCCTGAATGAAAGTGTACTGCTCCTCAACATTGAGAAGAACCACACCGAGAACGGCACAGTTGGTCGTGATAAGAGGAAGATAAATTCCCAGAGCGTTGTAAAGAGGCTTCATAAACTTCTTTAAAACGATCTCAACCATCTGAACGAGAGCTGCAATGACGAGAATAAATACAACTGTCTGTAAGTATTCAAGGTCATTTTTAATGAGAAGCTGATTGATGGGGTAAGTTGCCGCCGTAGCCATAAGCATAACGAAAATAACGGCCGCACTCATACCTACTGCTGTATTCAGCTTCTTTGAAACGCCCAGAAACGGGCAGATTCCGTAGAATTTTGAAAGAACAAAGTTGTTTGTAAGAAGACCCATTACAAGCAGAGCAATTAAATATTTCATGCTGTAGCCTCCTTATTTTCGCATTTATCTTCTGCCGCTTTTGCACAGTTTTCTGCCATGGGACAGCCCTGACAGCCAAGCTCGGCTTTGGGCTTGCCTTTGCCCTCTGCAATCTTGTTTGCCGTAGCCATGAGAATACCGAAAACGAAGAAACCGCCTGCGGGAAGAATAAAGAGCGTTATGGGCTGAAGACCGATAGTTTCCAGTCCTTGTGTGAAGTCAAAACCGTTCCAGCCGCCTAAAACATTGTCACCGAAAAGAACGAGAAGATCCTGAATGCCTGAAAGGAAAGTGCCTGCACCGAGGACTTCACGGACAGTACCCATAAGACACAGAGCAGCTGTAAAGCCTACACCCATGCCCAGACCGTCAACGGCGGAGTAGAGAACAGAGTTTTTGCTTGCGAATGCCTCAGCTCTGCCGAGGATTATGCAGTTAACAACGATAAGGGGAAGGAATGCACCCAGAGCCGTGTTAAGTGCGGGGACAAATGCCTTGACGAGCATCTGAACGATAGTAACAAATGATGCGATAATAACGATGTATGCAGGGATTCGGACCTTTGAAGGAATGACCTTGCGAAGTGCCGAAATTGCGACGTTTGAGCATACAAGAACTATCGTTGCCGCTATGCCCATACCGATTGCATTGGTTACTGAGGTGGTAACTGCAAGGGTAGGACAAGTACCTAATACAAGTCTTAAAACGGGGTTTTCTTTAATAAGACCTTTAGTAAATTCTTTGCCTAAAGATTTTTTCTCAGCCATTTCAGTTACCTCCTTTATACAAGATTTTCGTTGCAGTATTCAATCGCCGCATTTACTGCTCTTGTTACTGCACTTGATGATATTGTTGCACTTGTAACAGCCTGTATCTCGCTGTCATTGCCTGCCGCATTTTTTGTTACGGTCAGCTGACCTGTCTTGCCGATAAACTGATCAAGGAAGCTGTCCTTTTTAACATTCTGACCGAGACCGGGTGTCTCATCATCAGCGGCAACGATCGTTACCTTTTTGACTGTTCCGTCAGTGTTCATGCCGATCATGACTTCAATACCGCCGCCGTAACCGCTTTCGGAAACAGTGAATGCATAGCCGATAGTGTTGCCGTCTGTGTCAATTGCCGGTGAATATTCCACCGAATCGCTTGCTGTTACAGCTTCACCGAATGAAACGGCATCCGGCATTACTGTCTGCATTGCCGCAGCCTTTGTTTCGGCATTGATAGCATCGATCTTATCCTTTGTCAGCATGTTTGTGCCGCCCAAAAGTGCCGATGCGATGGCACATATAAGCAAAAGCACGAATGTGGGAAGTATTATTTCTTTCGGAGAAAACTTTTTGTTGCTCATGATGCAGCTTCCTCCTTGTTTTTGTTTTCCTTAACAGTGCCGAAGGGCTTGGGTCGGGTAATATTTTCGATGTGAGGAACAAGAATATTCATAAGAATTATTGAGTAGGAAACACCCTCGGGAAGATTTGCGAAAAGTCTTATCACCGAGGTAATTATTCCGCAACCGATACCGAAAATGATCTTACCTTTAGTAGTGATGGGACTTGTTGCGTAGTCGGTAGCCATAAAGAATGCACCTAAGAGAAGACCGCCGCTGAGAAGCTCATAAGCCATAAATGTGAAGTCGCCCTTGCCTGCAATAAGCATGATGACTGCAACGGAACCGACGAAACAAAGAGGAATGACGGGCTTTATAACTCTTCTTGCTGTAAGATAAATACCGCCGATAAGAATCGCAACTGCACTTACTTCACCCAGACAGCCGCCACGGACACCTAAGAACATGTCGAGCAGAGAGGGGAGCTCTTCGGAAACAGTGCCGTCAAAGTTTTTGAGAATTGAAAGGGGAGTTGCCGTGGAAACTGCATCTACTCCGTCTTTCCATGCAAGCGGTGCTGTCCAGTTTGTCATTGCCGAGGAGAAAGAAACGAGCATTACGATTCTTCCGCCGATGGCAGGGTTTACGAAGTTCTGACCGATACCGCCGAAAAACTGCTTTACAACTACAATTGCAAAGAAACAGCCTACGACACACATCCACAGAGGGATCGAAACGGGCAGGTTGAATGCAAGGAGAATACCTGTTACTACGGCACTCAGATCGCCGATTGTGGTATCTCTTTTCATTATTTTTCTTGAAATAAACTCAAACAATACACAGCATCCCACGCAGACTGCTGTTATGAGAAGACTTCTGAAACCGAAAATTATAACTGATGCGATGAGAGAGGGAACGAGTGCAATTATAACGTCAAGCATTATTCCCGTGACGTTTTCGTGGGAGCGTGCATGGGGTGATGCACTTACTATCAGTTTTTTCATTTCTTCGCACCTGCCTCTCTTACGATATCCTTAGCAAGTCTCATGTGCTGGACAAGAGGCTTTGCCGCAGGGCATGAAAATGCACAGCTGCCGCATTCCATGCAGACACCGATACCTGCTTTTATGAGCATTTCGGCATCTTTTAATTTTGCATATTTTTCAATGTTGGTTGGGATAAGGCTCATGGGACATGCATCAGCACATCTTCCGCAGTGGATGCAAGCTCTTTCGGGCTTCGGTCGAGCTTCCTTTTCGTTGAAAGCAAGCAGAGCGTTGTTGCTCTTGAGAATGGGAACATTGGTGTCAATAAGTGCCGTACCCATCATTGGACCGCCTGCAATGATCTTTGCCGGTTCATCTTTAAAGCCGCCGCAGAATTCAATTACCTTTGAAGCCTCGGTGCCAACGGGAACACGGACATTCATGGGGTTTGCAATGGCAGAACCGCTGACTGTCAATGAACGGCTGATAAGAGGTCTGCCTGTCCGCAAGTGTCTGTAGATGAATGCAACGGAGGCTACGTTTGCAACCACACAGCCGACATCTGCAGGAAGCTTTCCGGGTGGAACACGTCTGCCGGTAGCTGACTGAACCATCATTTTTTCCGCACCCTGAGGATATTTTGATTTAAGAGTCATCAGTCTGACTATATTGCCGTGATCGTTGTCTCTGTCTGCAATTTTTTTGAGGATTTCGATAGCATCGGGTTTGTTATCTTCAACGGCAATGATGATCTTTTTAAATCCGAGGATTTCTCCAAGTGCATAAACACCGCCCATGATATTCCATGAGTTTTCCATACATTCACGGTAGTCAACTGTTATATAAGGCTCACACTCAGCCGCATTAATTATGAGAGTGTCAACTTCCTTGTCGTCGGGAATATTGAACTTTACATGTGCAGGGAAGCCCGCACCGCCCAAGCCTACAAGTCCCGAATTTCTGATTGCTTTTATAAGGTCTGCTTTTGTTTCAACCTTCGGCGGCTCAATACCTGAAAAAAGTGTCATTTCACCGTCGTTTTCGATCGTTACTGCAGGCAGCATTTTTCCGTTTGCAACCTTTACCTCAGAAACAGATGTGACCTTTCCCGAAACAGAAGCGTGGATAGGAGCACTGACATACTTGTCACTGTCGCCTATCACCTGTCCCACGTCAACATGATCGCCAACCTTGACGGTCGGTGTACAGGGTGCACCTATGTGCTGAAGCATCGGTAAAACTACCTTGTCAGGCGGAGTAATTCTGACCACATCAAGATCTTTTGTGATCTTATGATGATCGACGGCAACACCGCCTCTTACCTGTTTGACGGCTTTGAGTATACCGTCGGTGAAATTTCTGCTCATTCCTTCAACCCCTTATTTTTTAAACAGTTTATTTTTAACAGATTCGGCATCACGGTTTTGAGTATTACGCCCGTGACCGCACCCGAGAATATTCCTAAAATTATCAACAGCGGCAAATAAGCTGTTATCAGATTCGTCTGCATGTAGATGCTTGCTGCTGCTGTTTGTCCCGTATTGTGCATTACTGCACATATTACGGAAGCGGCTATATATGAAAATTGTTTGTTTGTCTTTTTTGAAATAATTACAATGAGTGCCAATGCAATAAAACTGACAAGCCCCCCCGAAATACTCATAAATGCAGAGGACAGCCCCCTTGTCAGAAAGACAAATCCTGATTTTATAAACACGAGAACAAGTCCGTCGCCGATACCCACCGTCAGAACGGTGAACATTATTGCAATGTTGGAAAGTCCCAGCTTTGCACCCGGCGGAAGAAACGCAATATCGGGAATCATGCCTTCAAGGAACGTCAGCACCAGTGTCACTGCGGCAAGAATACCGTCAAGAGCTGTTCTCACGGCAATGCTTTTTCCTTTTTTCATTTCATCACCTTAGTAAGCCATAATATCAATATCACTGTCTTTTTTTTCGCCGCTTATCGTTATTGCAACTTTGTTCGGAACGCAAGCTGCCGCATCACCGCTGTTTTCAAGCACTCCTGTTCGTACACAGGTTTTGTCACCGCAGTTACTGTCAATAAATCCGATTGTGCCGTCCCTTACTTCAATAACGGTATTACCTGCGGTAAAAGTTTCATTTTCAGCAGTTTTCAGGTCGATAACCGTTACGGTCTCGCCGTCGCAGGTCACCGTTGCGGTCTGTCCGTCGGCAGAAAAACTGCCAAAAAGTGCAATTGCAGCTGCAATCAGCAGAAGTACTGCTATTAAAACGATATCCTTACGGATAAACAAGGGAATATTCTTCATAACTGCTCTCATAACTGTATATCACACTGTCACTGTTTATAATTCGGATAGCTTCATAATAGTTTTCTGTTGAGATAACATTGTCGCTGTTGTCAATAAATATTGAATCTACAGAGTATTCATCAATTATTTTTGAACTGCTCTTTACACCGGACACATAACACGCAGTGGAAAGTGCATCTGCCAGAAGACCGCTGTCGGCAATCACCGTTACGCTTTTGAGTTCATTTGTTACGGGATAGCCTGTGCGGGGTGAAAGTATGTGATGATAAAGTACACCGCTTTCTTCAAAACATTTTTCATAATTACCGGAAGTGGAGATAAATTTTGTACCCTCGACTTTTACTGTCATGAAAACGGAAGAATTGTCCTTCTCGGGAGAACGGATGCCCACAATCCATACTTCTGATTCGGGATTTTCGCCGTAGGTCAGGATCGTACCGCCCACTGAAACGACTGCCCCTGAGACTTCGGGGTGATTTTTGAGAATTTCAAGAGCTATATCACAGCCTATACCTTTACCCATAGCTCCGAGATCGAGCTGCTGACCCTGAGAAAGAGTGAACTCATTGCCGTTAAAAGTGATTTTTTCATATCCGCAGGCTTCAAGTGCCGTGTTTATGCTGCTTTTATCGGGAATAATATGTGTATCGTCATCAAAGTTCCACAGTGAAGACAAAGCTCCGACAGTGATATCAAAAGCTCCGTTGCTGTTGTCTGAAATTTCAACGGCTTTTTTCAGAATGTCGGCAGTGTGTTCCGATACAGTCATGGTGCCGAGTTCGTTGAGCTTATAAATTTCAGATGTGTCTTTGTAACGTGAGATATACTTTGTTTCCTCTTCACTGATTGCGTCAAAAATTTCTTGTGCGACAGAATCGTCATCTGTACCGTAAAGAGTGACAGAGATAACTGAGCCCATTGCAAATCCCGTAGCTTCAACTTGCGGGGTGTTGTTTTTCTTTGCATCAAGAATGATTATTGCTCCGAGGATAAGAACAGCAATTGAAATCAGAATAGCCGTGATCTTCTTTGAAATTCCGTTTTTCATCATTTTCCTCCAAACGTCTCTTACTATCATAACACATCCGTCTCAAATAGTAAAGTGATAAAAATAAACATTATTTGAAATTTAATTATTGTATATTTTAAATAAATATGGTATACTGACTTTGAATATTTCTGCGGAATAATCAGCTTGTTCCAAAATCGGCAATCAGCAATGAGCAATCAGCAATTTCGGAAAGGGCTTACGCCCTTTGACCCGTTATATAAAAGCCCGAAGGGTTTCCGATATTATTCATTACTCATTAACATGTTTTGTTCAGCTAATATTGTAAATTTATTATAAGGGTGATAATATGAAAAAATTTATGGGCGAGGATTTCCTCCTTTCCACCGAAACCGCAAAAAGACTTTATGATGAATGTAAAGATGTGCCTATCTATGACTGGCACTGCCATCTTTCACCGAAGGAAATATATGAAAATAAACAGCCGGGAGATATAACTGAGCTGTGGCTCGGCGGCGACCATTATAAATGGCGTGGTATGAGAAGCTGCGGTATAGAGGAAAAGTATATTACAGGCGATGCTACACCTTATGAGAAGTTTATGAAGTGGTCAGAGGTTATGGACAATTGCATCGGCAATCCTCTTTATCACTGGACACATCTCGAGCTTCAGCGTTATTTCGGTATTGACACTCCTCTTTCTCCCCGAACGGCTGATGCTATCTGGAACGAAGCTAATGCAAAGATAAAGGCTGGCGGATTTACTCCCCGTGAGCTTATCGAGCGTTCAAACGTTGTTGGAGTCTGCACAACCGACGATCCTGCCGATACTCTCGAATACCATAAGCTCATTGCCCAAGATAAGAGCTTCAAGTGTAGGGTCCTGCCTGCATTCCGTCCCGAAAAGGCAATGAATATCGAAATGCCTACATTTATCCCCTGGCTTGCAGCTCTTGAAAAAACTGCAGGAAAGACTGTTGATTCATACGCAACCCTTAAAGAAGTTCTTGTGGAAAGAATGAATTTCTTTGAAGAAATGGGCTGTCACGCAACTGACCATTCTCTTGCTTATGTACCCTGCGTAAGAGCTTCCGAAGAGGAGCTTGAGGTTATTTTTGCTAAGGGTAAAAATGGCGAATTGCTCACAACAGAAGAGATCGACAAGTACAGAACCGAGATATTCCGTTTTCTTGCAAAGGAATACTGCAAAAAGGGCTGGGCAATGGAAGTTCATATCGGTGCTATCAGAAATAACAACACCTTTATGTTCAAAAAGCTCGGACCCGATACAGGTTATGATTCGATCGGTGACAATGAGATCGCTGTCGGACTTTCTCGTTTTCTGGATTCTCTTGCTCAGGAAGAAATGCTTCCCAAAACAATTCTCTTTACACTCAATCCCAAGGATAATTATGTTCTCGGCACAATGCTGGGTAACTTCCAGAATGAAGATGCTCCCTCAAAGATACAGTTCGGTTCCGCATGGTGGTTCAATGATAACATCGACGGTATGCGTCAGCAGATGAGAGCTTTAGGCAACTTAGGTATGTTGGGTAAGTTCGTGGGTATGGTTACAGACTCAAGATCCTTCCTTTCATATCCCAGACATGAATATTTCAGACGTATACTCTGCGACCTTATCGGTAATTTCGTTGAAAACGGCGAATATCCCTGTGATATGGAAGTTCTTTCGCAGATGGTTAAAAACATTTCCTATTACAATGCCGAAAAGTACATCGGTATTTAAGGAGGCATTTTAAATGGCTGAATTCACATACGGCTTCGGCTTCAGACCCAAGGAGTATATTGCAGACAGTCTTCTTGACCTTGTAGGCAAAACTCCCTTGCTGAAAATGAGCAGATTTTCTGAGGCTTGCGGTGCTTCGGCAAATATTATCGGTAAGCTTGAATATTTTAATCCCTTAGGTTCTGCAAAGGACAGAGTCGGCAAGGCAATGATAGAGGATGCGGAAAACAAAGGGCTTTTAAAGGAAGATACCGTTATTATCGAGCCTACCAGCGGCAACACGGGTATCGGTATTGCTTTTGCGGCATCAATCAAGGGCTATAAGCTTATTCTCACCATGCCCGAAAACATGTCTCAGGAGAGAATGAAGCTGTTGAAGGCCCTTTCCGCTGAGCTTGTTCTCACACCTAAGGAAAAGGGTATGCAGGGTGCTGTTGACAAAGCTCATGAGCTTGCGGCGGAGATCGGCAACGCATATATTCCGATGCAGTTTGAGAATGAAGCAAACCCCAATATTCATAAGGTCACAACCGCTCAGGAGATACTGCACGACACCTACGGACAGGTGGATTATTTCGTTGCCGGTGTCGGCACGGGCGGCACTCTGACAGGCGTGGGCGAAACTCTGAAAGCATTTAATAAAAATACAAAGATTATCGCAGTTGAACCCAAGGATTCACCTGTGCTCAGGGGCGGTCAGCCTGCTCCTCACGGCTTACAGGGAATCGGTGCGAATTTCGTTCCCAAAATTCTCAACACATCAATAATTGACGATATTGTTGATGTTACGACGGAGCAGGCATATAATGCTATACGCTGTGCGGCTGAAACCGAGGGACTTCTTGTGGGAATTTCTTCGGGTGCGGCACTTTTTGCGGCGGCTACAATTGCCGTCAGACCTGAAAACGCAGGCAAGAATATTGTTGTCTTTCTTCCCGATTCGGGTGAAAGATACCTTTCAACAGACCTTTTTGATTATTAAATATTAAATGCACAAGGAAAAATGCACCGTGAATTTATTGCATTTGGAATTGTGCATTATTATTGTTGTTGCTTATGGATTTTTCAACTGATATCAAATATGTAAAAGGTGTAGGCGATGCCCGTGCCGAGAAGTTCAAAAAGCTCGGCATCAGCACCGTCGGGGATCTTGTATTTAATTTTCCCCGTGACTATGAGGATTGGAGCAAAATAACTTCCATTGTTGATACTCCTTTCGGTGAGCAGTGTTGTGTAAAAGCACGCATCACCAATGCACCGACAGGTATGAAGACGAAGAACGGTATGATGTTGTTTAAAGCTGCGGCAACTGACGGCGAGGGTATACTTATGCTCACGTTTTTTAACAATAAATATGTTGTCAATCAGCTTTTCGAAAATGAAGAATACCTGTTTTTCGGAAAAATAAATCAGAATATTATCGGCGGAAGGGAAATGCTGTCACCACGCTTTGTAAAAGCTGAAAGTAACGACAAAATACATCCCGTTTACCGCCGGACGGATAAACTGTCCGGTAAAAACATTGAATCTGTCACAGCAAATGCCTTTTCCATGCTCAGAGGCAGTATTGAGGAGAGTCTTCCCGAATATCTTATTGTAAAGTATAAGCTTATGGCAAGAGAAGAAGCACTTCGCAATATGCATTTTCCCGAAAGCGAGGAAAAGCTTAAAGGAGCAAGGCGAAGACTTGTTTTTGAGGAGCTTCTGGGGATGCAGTTGGGGCTTTTATGGCTCAGAGAACGAAGCCGAAGCAATACATCGGTCCGTATTAAAAACGATTACACGTCCGAGTTCTGTTCATATCTGACTTATGACCCGACGAATGCTCAGAAAAGATGCATCAGCGAATGTGTTGATGATATGAGATCGCAACGCCCGATGAACAGACTTTTGCAGGGTGATGTGGGTTCGGGCAAGACCACGGTTGCGGCGGCTCTTATATATAATGCTGTCAGAAACGGTTATCAGTGTGCACTTATGGTTCCCACAGAGGTTCT
Source organism: uncultured Eubacteriales bacterium (assembly GCA_964613045.1). Taxonomy (GTDB): domain Bacteria; phylum Bacillota; class Clostridia; order Oscillospirales; family Acutalibacteraceae; genus UBA1081. The sequence goes on along the minus strand of CAZTFS010000049.1, from coordinate 4,221 downwards.
TGCGGAACAGCATTGCAAATCTCTTTCAAAAATATTTGCAGGCAGAGTTAACATGGCTCTTCTTACGGGTTCAGTGAAGGCTTCGCAGAAAAAGCTGCTCAAGGCAGGACTCGCTGACGGAAGTATCGACCTTGTTGTGGGTACGCATGCAATTATCAGCGATGACGTGGAGTTTAAAAGATTGGGCTTTGTAATAACGGACGAACAGCACCGTTTCGGCGTAAAACAGCGGTCTGCACTTGCAAAAAAAGGCTTGAATCCCCATACTCTTGTTATGTCTGCAACACCGATTCCCAGGACTCTCGGACTTATTATTTACGGAGATCTTGATATTTCCGTTATTGATGAATTGCCCAAGGGCAGACAGCCCATAGAAACTTATTGCGTGACGAGTGATTATCACGAAAGACTTTATAAATTCATAAAAAAGCATCTTGACGAAGGCAGACAAGGATATATAATCTGTCCGCTGGTTGAAGAGGGTGAAACTGATCTTGTTCCTGCACAGGAATATGCTGAGCATCTTCAGAAAAAGGAATTTGCCGATTACAGTGTGGGACTTCTTCACGGTAAAATGAAACCGAAGGCAAAGGACGAGGTCATGCGTGATTTTGCAAGCGGAAAAATTCAGTTGCTTGTTGCCACAGTTGTTGTGGAAGTGGGAATTGATGTTCCCAATGCGGCTATAATGATTATCGAAAATGCCGAACGATTCGGACTTTCTCAGCTTCATCAGTTAAGAGGACGAATCGGAAGAGGAAGTTTTAAATCCACCTGTGTGCTTGTTTCCGACGCTCAGAATGAAGAGGCAGTAAACAGACTTGATGTTATGTGCAAAACCGCTGACGGCTTTAAGATCGCTGAGGAGGATCTGAAACAGCGTGGACCCGGTGACTTTTTAGGCTCACGTCAGCACGGTCTGCCTGAACTTCGGCTTGCAAATATCGTCAGCGATACAAAAATACTTTATGCGGCACAAAAGCAGGCTCAGGATATACTTTTTGCCGATCCTGAACTGACCTTACCCGAACACAGAAATTTAAGAAGCTCTGTTGAAGCTTTGTTCGGTGAGTTCGGTGAAGTGGGAATAAATTAGAATTTACCTGAGGTAAATTAAATTAAAATTGCAAACATTTTAAGAGGTGATTCGATGAAAACCGTAAAAAAAGGCGTTCTTCTTGATATGATGAATCAGTTGGACAAATATTGTTATTGTGACAGAGTTGAGCTTCCCGAATGGATCAGCTTCGACGGAGATTATCTGGGCAACGGTGAATATGAATTCAGAAATGATGTGAAAACCATGAAGCTCGGCGATCATTGGTTTGCCCGTTACGACTGTGCAAGAATTTTTAAGACACAGGTCACACTTGATGAGAAATTCAAGACAGGTAAAGTATATCTTAATCTTGATTTCGGCGGTGAGGTGCTTGTGAAAGTTAACGGCAGAGCCGTAAATTCCGTCAGCTCCCGTGAAAACGGCGGCTGGGTAGCCCGTGACACTGTTATCATGAACCATAAGGAGCTTGTTTTTGGTACTCCCTTTGAATTGGAGCTTGAGGCGGCGGTTGATTCCGGCGGTTTCTGTGATGCGGCTATGGAGGGTCTTAAAGAACATGAGTACACAATGAAGGCTGCTGCTTTTCTCCTTGTTGACGAGATATGTGAAAAATTTTATCTCGACTGTAAATTTATATGGGATGCACTGCAGTACATAAAGGATGAATTTGTTTACGAAAGTGTATATAAAGCCATGGACGATGCTCTTCATCTCGTTGATTTCGATTTTGAGGAATCACAGGTCAGAGCTTCAATAAGAACTGCTTCCGAATATCTTGATTCAGCTCTTGCAAAAATCGAATATACACCTCAGGCAAAGGTTATAATGGACGGTCACAGCCATATTGATATTGCATGGCTCTGGAGAATTCAGGAAACCGAAAGAAAAACAGCCCGTACATTCAGCAATACACTTGCTCTTATGGATGCGTATCCCGAATATACCTTTACTCAGAGTCAGGCTATTGCTTACGACATGGTAAAAGAACTGCACCCCGAGATATATGAACGTATCAAGGAAAAGGTCAAAAACGGTCAGTGGAACATTGTGGGTAACACATGGGTCGAGTGCGATACAAATATCGCTTCGGGTGAGTCCATGATAAGACAGCTTCTTTACGGCAGAGAGTTCTTTAAGAAAGAGTTCGGTGTGTCATCTGAGATATACTGGCTTCCCGACTGCTTCGGCTTTTCCTGGGCACTTCCTCAGATCATCAAACGCAGCGGAATGAAATATTTCATCACTTCAAAACTGCTTAATCAGGATACCAACCGATTCCCGCACACTCTTTTCAGATGGAGAGGTACAGACGGCTCGGAAATACTGGCATATAATCAGCGTACTCATTATCAGGGTGAGTATGATGCACATCAGATCTACGACGCTGCATACAATAACGACTGCAAAGAGATCCTCAAAACATCCTTCGGCATGTTCGGCTACGGTGACGGTGGCGGCGGAAGCACCTACAGAATGTTGGAGAATGCAAAGCGACTCCGGAAATTCCCCGGTCTTCCCGAGGCAAAAATGGGACATCCTCAGGAATTTTTCGCATCGGTCGAGCCAATAAGAGATCAGCTTCCCGTGTATAACGATGAGCTTTATTATGAAAACCACAGAGGTACATACACTTCACAGGCATTCATAAAAAAGGGCAACAGAAAAAATGAATTTTTGCTGTCAAAGGCTGAAGCTGCAGGTGTATTTTCAGGCGGTTACGATCAGACGGAGGCAGAGAGACTTTGGAAGGTTCTTCTTAAAAATCAGTTTCATGATATTCTTCCCGGTACTTCTATCCATGAAGCTATGGAGGATTGCAGACCCGATTTTGCAATGCTGAAAAAAGACGGCACTGCACTTCTTAATAAGTCCCTTGATAAGCTAAACGGAAATATTGAAGTTGCCGAAGACGGCATAATCGTATGGAATCTGCTGTCTCATAAAGTTACAGGTCCGGTTACCGTTAAGACTGATAAATGTGTAAATGCCCCCATGCGTGAATATACGGTTGATGGGGACAGATTTATTGAATTTATCGCTCAGGATGTTCCGTCAATGGGCTTTAAGGTCGTTCCTTTCGGAGAAAAGAAAGACACTGTTGCCGTAAGATGCGAAAGCGGTGTTATGGAGAATGAATATATTAAGGTCAAATTTGATAAAAACGGTATTCTGACCTCTGTTTATGATAAGGAAAACGGCAGAGAAACACTCAGCGGCAGGGGTAACGAGATATCAGTATTTATTGATAAATGCATCCATGAAACAGCATGGAACATGGAACAGAACTATGTCAAGAAGCAGTGGATCCTTGAAAAGGCTGAAAGTGTTGAGATCGTTGAGAGCAACAGCGTAAGGGCAGTTGTCCGTACAGTCAGAAAATTCAATAAATCCACAATTACGCAGGATATGATACTCTATGCAGGTACGAGAAAAGTTGATTTTGAGACAACTGTTGACTGGCAGGAGAGAGACAAAGTCATGAAAGCTGCGTTTGATGTTGATATACTCAACACTCAGGCATCTTTTGAGGCTGCCCACGGTGCTATAGAGCGTCCCACCCACAGAAACAACCCCTTTGATGCAGCAAAGTATGAGCAGTGTGCTCATAAATGGGCAGATCTTTCCGAGGGTGATTACGGCGTAAGTATTCTTAACGATTGTAAGTACGGTTATGATATTCTCGGCAGTAAGATGAGAATAACAATGATGCGTGCTCCCACATGTCCCGACAGAAAGGGCGATCTGGGTATAAATACTTTTGTATACAGCTATTACCCCCATGCGGGAACTTGGCAGAACGGCGGTACCGTAAACGCTGCGTTCGAGCTTAATTTCCCTCTTATGGGCTTTGAAACCGAAAAGCATGGCGGTGAGCTCAAAGACGAAACAAGCTTTGTTTCCGTCAGTCATGATGATTTTGTTGTTGATGCTGTCAAACAGGCTCAGAACGGTAACGGTATAATCGTAAGAGGCTATGAAAGCTGTCGATTCAGAGGTGAAAGAAAGATCACTGTCAATTTGCCGTTCGCAAAAGTTGTTGAATGTAACCTTATGGAAGAGGATGAAAACGAGATCATTCCTGACGGAAATACATTTACAATTAAAGTAAAGCCCTTTGAAGTAAGAACCTTCAGAATTGTAAGGTAAACAATAATTTGTCG
>CAZTFS010000048.1:0-17304 GCA_964613045.1 uncultured Eubacteriales bacterium | reverse complement strand
AACCGCACCGACTGACTCGATGCGGTTTTTTATTTAACTTCTTTGTGTTTTACATAAAGCAATACTATCATCAAAGCGTTATTATTTCCCGAAAAATATCATTTTGCCGATAAAGTTTCATTTTATAAACAAACATTTTTCTGTCAATAATTATATTAACAGACTTTACATAAAATTAAAAATCGTATATTAACATTGAAAAAAAATCATCGGAGTAAAGTATGAAACATCTTTTTATTATCAATCCAAAATGCGGAAAAGGCATATCGCATGACAGATGTGCCCGGAGTATTATTGAAACCATGGATAAAACGGGAATCGAAGATTATGAAATTCATGTGACTGAGTATCCGGGTGACGGCTATGAATACACTAAAAAAGAAGTTGAAAAAGGTGATCCTATCAGAGTTTATGCCTGTGGAGGCGACGGAACGCTTTATGAAGTGGTAAACGCATGTGCTTGCCGTAAAAATGCCGAGGTTGCAGCGTATCCTCTGGGCAGCGGAAACGATTTTATACGCATTTTCGGAAACAAAAAAGATCTGCGGAATGTTGCAGACCATGTAAACGGCACGGTAATAGAAGCCGATCTTATAAAATGCGGTGATAAGTATGCCATAAATCAATGTTCTATGGGATTTGATGCCGAGATATGTGCAAAACAGGCTTCATTTAAAAAACTGCCCTTTCTGAAAGGTGAAGCCGCCTACACAGCGGCACTTCTGTATTGCTTTTTCGGTAAAATGAAAAGCCGTTTTACCATACAGATCGATGATGGCGAACCCTTTACAAGTGATGTTCTTTTTGCTGTCTGCGGAAATTCCAGATGGTACGGCGGTGGATACATGGCTGCTCCGAAAGCTTTGATATACGACGGTATGCTCGATTTTGTCATAGTAAAAAAAGATTGCTCAAAGCTGAAATTATTAGGTCTTATAAGTCCGTACAAAAACGGAAAGCATCTCAGCTGGGACAGAACCATATTCAAAAGAGGAAAGAAAATGACCGTCACAAGCGAAAATAAAGCCGCAGTGAATATCGACGGAGAATCAGACTTTGTAAACAGCAGTACTTTTGAGATAGTTGAAAAGGGCATTAAATTTGTTGTGCCTGCCTGCTCGGACTTTTTGGAAAGAGTCAAAAACAATAATATGTAAAAATATGCAACACCGCCTCTCAAATCACTCTTTAAATGTATGTTGACAACTATACTGTATATATGTTATAATAAATATACACTTTAAATTAAATTGGGGATTAATACACATCTAAACAAAATTTATGTTTTATGGCGGTGAAAAAAATGTCTTGGGAAGAGTATTACAAAGGCAGAGTCGTTTCTGCTGAAGACGCTATTAAAAATATCCGTGACGGAGATAAGGTCGTAACATCATTCGGCTGCAGTGAACCGAGAGGTATTGTCAGAGCTATGTATGAGCATTATGAGGATTTTCACGATGTTCAGGTCATCAGTATGCTTCTTTTGGGTGACACTCCGTGGGTAGATGAAAAAGTCAAAGGGCATTTCTCGTTCAATTCATTTTTTGCATCAGGTTCAAACAGAGCTGCGATAGCAAAAGGAATTGCTGATTACACATCTTGCTATTTTTATGAGATTCCGGGAGTTCTCCGTGAAATTATAAAACCCAGAGTAACAATAATGTCAGTCTGTCCTCCTGATGAGAACGGTTTTGTATCTTTGGGTACAAATGTTGATTACATTGAAAGCACTCTTGACTATTGCGAAGTCAGAATTGCACAGGTCAATAAAAATGTTCCCCGTTCTCACGGTGAAGCTCTCAAACATGTGTCTGAGTTTGACTGGTTCGTTGAAATTGATGAACCGCTTCCGGAAGTTCCGACCGTCCCCATTACCGAAGTGGAAAAAAAGATAGGTCAGAATTGTGCTTCTCTGATAAATGACGGCGACTGCATTCAGCTCGGTATCGGCGGCATTCCCAATGCTATATGTGAAGAGCTGAAAGGAAAGAAAAATTTAGGTCTTCATTCCGAGATGGTCGGTGACGGCGTTGTCGATCTGATAAAGTGCGGTGTTATAAACAATTCAAAGAAAAACAATCATCATCGTGGAAAAAGTCTGCTCGGTTTCGCCTTCGGTACACGAAAGCTGTTTGATTTCATGGACAACAACCCCGATATCGAGTTACATCCTATTGACTACATAAACTATCCTCCCGTAATTGCCGAAAATGACAATCTGGTATCTGTCAATTCATGTCTTCAGGTAGATCTGCAGGGTCAGGTGGTAGCTGATACCATCGGACTTACCCAGTTTTCAGGTGTCGGCGGTCAGGTCGATTTCGTAAGAGGTGCAACAATGAGCAAGGGCGGAAGATCGGTGATCGCAATGCCTTCCACAGCAAAAAACAACACCGTATCCCGAATAGTTCCGACAATTACCGAAAATTCCGCCGTTACGACAACACGCAATGATGTTCATTACATCGTAACCGAATACGGAATTGCAAATCTTAAGGGAAAGACCATGAAGGAACGTGCAAGAGAGCTTATAAAAATCGCCCACCCCGATTTCAGAGCTTCTCTTTGTGCAGTTTTTGAAGAAAGATTCGGCGAAAAGGCTTTTTAACTAAATTAATCACGAAAATCAAGTATATTTTAGCAGATTATACTTGATTTTTTTTTGATTTTAGTATAAAATTTACATGTAAAATTTTTATGGAGGCTAACTATAATGAAAAAGACATTTTTGAAAGTTGTAAGCATTATGCTTTGCTTTGCAATGCTTTTCTGCACAGGTATTTCAGTTTCCGCTGAAGACGGCGTTGAGATCAGCAGAATACATTGTACTGTTTACGGTGATACTGCAACACAGAGAGGTATCAGCTGGTACACAAATGTTGAAACAGACACACAGGTCAAGCTCTACACTCTTCTCGGCTTAGTTGATGTTACAGATTCTGTTACTATCACAACTGAGTGCAAAGAGTGGAAAGGTAACTATATGCACAAAGCATATATCAGCGGTCTTAAAGCAGGCACTACATATACTTACAAAGTAGGCGACGGCACCACCTGGGAAACAGGCACATTCACAACTGATAACGGTGACGATATCGTTAATTTCGTTGTTGTAGCTGATATCCAGGCAAGCAGCCTTGAGAACTTTGAAAAGGGTCAGGCTACAATTGAAGCAGCATTCAATGCTATGCCTTATGCTGACTTCTATGCAAACCTCGGTGACTTTACAAATGACAGCACCAATGAGGAATGGGACTACTACGCAGAAGCTATGGATGCTATCAACGCTACTCAGACGATCGTTCCCATCGCAGGTAACCATGACAGCAACAGCAATTGGTTCAACAACATGTTTGCTCTTGACACAACTGAAAGTGTTGTTACAAACAACGGCGTAAACTACTCATTTGATTACGGCAATGTTCACATCGCAGTTGTCAACACAAACGATAACATCAGCATTTCAGATGCTCAGCTTACATGGCTTGAGAATGACATGAACTCAACTGATGCTGACTGGAAGATCGTGTTTATGCACAAATCTCCCTATTCACTCGGCAAGGATATCAAGTGGCCCGATGCATGTTATCTTCAGGAAACACTCGCTGAAGTATGCGACAAGACAAATGTTGACCTTGTCATGTCCGGTCACGATCACATGTACTTGAGAACAACTCCCCTTAACAACAATAAGGTTGTTGACCAGGCAGACGGTACAACTTATGTTCTTGCAGGTACAGCAGGTTCTAAGAGATACGAATTCCGTACATTTATCCTCAACAACTACTTCTCACAGGATATTATTGAAGTAGCAGTTTCTCAGAAGTCCGGCTACGGCAACTACTGGGACGGCGAAACACTTGACAATGCTGACACAAACAACATCGGCGGTGTATTCAACACAGTAACTGTTATTGGCGGTGCACTTCAGCTTAATTCCTATGTCCTTGTTGACGAAACAGGCGAGCTTAATCAGATCGATTCATTCTCAATTGTAAAAGCAACAGGTGAAAACACTGCTACTTACGCAGGCGAGAATGTTCAGAAGGGCGGCATTGCAAACACACTTGCAAGCTTCATGAATCTTGCTAAATACGCAATCGGCACATGGCTTCCCATGTTCATCAAGACTCTCCCCGAACTCCTTTCCACATACATCAAAACAGGTACATTCTAAAATAACACAATATAACAGGAGCTGTCGATTCAGCTCCTGTTTTTTGTTTCTGTCAGAAACATTTTAATATCAAAAAAAGGCTGTTTTTACACAGCCCTTTAATTATTATCAGATCTCAGGAATATCTATCGTTACTTCCTTGCCCTCTCTTGCTGAACGAACAATACCGTCGATAATAGCCTGATTATAAATGATCTGGCTTGAGGGTACGGGGGCTTCTCCGCCGTACTTGACCGCATCGACGAAGGAACGGATCTTCTTATCGAAGTTGTCCTCATCGTTATCCTTTTCGGGAATTACAGTCTCAACGCTCTCACCTGCAACATTGTGATATATCTTCAGAGGACCGCCGATTGAGCCGTTCCAGCACTCTGTTGAGGGGATTCTGAGACTTCCCTTTGTACCCATGATGATAGTATCACCGGGAGTGTCAAGGTGCATATCCCATGCAATTCTGAAGTCGAGAATTATACCGCCTTCAAGACGGATAAAACCTGCACCGAAATCATCAACGCTGAATTTTTCTGCATATTCGGGATGTGCAGGATAAGTTGCAGGATCTTTACCGAAGAAGTCAGACATATAGCCTGAAACCGTAAGGGGCTTGGGATAGCCGACTGCATTGAGAACCATATCAAGTGAATAGCATCCGATGTCAGCAAGAGCACCGATACCTGCTGTTTCGTCTTCAATGAAGGATGTGCCGTAAGGAGTGGGGATACCCTTTCTCCTGCCGCCGCCGGTCTGAATATAATAGACCTGACCGAGTTCGCCTGACTGAACAACCTTCTTAACCATCTTCATATTCTCATCAAATCTGGGCTGGAAGCCGATTGAAAGAACCTTGCCGCTTGCCTTTTCTGCTCTGCAGATAGCAATTGCTTCTTCTGTTGTAACACACATGGGCTTCTCAAGAAGAACATTTACGCCATGCTCAAGTGCATAGATCGTACAGGGTGCATGCTGTCTGTTATATGTACATACACTTACTGCATCGATGTCTTTTTCGTTATCGATAAGCTCACGGTCACTGTTGTAGATCCTTGCACCCTCAATGCCGTTATCCTCAGCAAATTTTGCTGCTTTTCCGGGGATAATATCAGCGAGAGCTACGATCTCAACATCGGGACATCTCTTATAACAAGCTGCATGAGCCTCTGCGATCCAGCCTGTACCGATGATACCTACTTTAACTTTTTTTGAAGCATCGACCACATGCTCTTCAGTGTCTGTTTTGAAACGGTCAAGAATATTGTCTGCCATAAAAATACCTCCAAAAATCTTAAAAAAGATTGTTTTGTTGTTGTTATTTTAGCACAAATAATCAGCAAATACAAGTATTTTGAAGGAATTGCTGAATATTAATTTAAATACGAACCGATTTTTTACAGACTGATTTTTTAAAGCAAAAAGCCGTCCGGTAGCAGAACCGAACGGTCATTTTTATCTCATATTTCAATATCCGAAATACTCTTTATAATATTCGTACCAGTCATTGTAGTTTCCGCCGTAATTTCCGTAATAGTCAGAATATTCGTCGTCAGCATCTTCCGTTGACTGAGCCACCGTGCCTCTGTCTTCAACAAGAGCAACAGTTACATTAAACTCGGTCTGTGACCAGTTATCAGTATTGACTCTTACCATATTCAGAGTCAGAGTATCGCCAACAGACATATCCTCTATCATATCTGAAAGCATACCCGAATCGGTCATTTCCTTACCGTTTACGCCTACGATCATATCGCCGATCTTTACATCCTCAGAAGCAAGAGCACTGTCAGACGCTATTTCTGCGACAACGATCGTTCCTGAGGGCAAGCCCTTCATCTGAACATACATTGCGTAAGTCTGGCTGTAATTTGAAGGTGTCTGATAAGAAATACCAAGCTTTGCTCTTCCTGCCACATAACCGTTTTCAATAATGGAATTAAAAACTTCAATTACAACATTGGAAGGTACGGCAAAGCCCATTCCTTCATATTCGGTAGAAGCGATCTTCATGGAATTGATGCCGATAAGCTTGCCTTCACCGTTAACAAGAGCACCTCCGGAGTTACCGGGGTTAATGGCTGCAGTATGCTGCAAGCACTCCATTTCGTAGCCTGTAGTGGAGCTGACAGGTCTGTCGATAGCTGAAATAATACCGTTTGAAACAGAACCGAAGAACTCCGAACCGCCGGGATTACCGACTGCATACACATACTGTCCGACAACAAGATTATCAGAATCGGCAAATTCAGCCTTTGTAAGACCTGAAGCCTCTATTCTGACAACGGCAATGTCTGTTCTTGTATCCATACCCACCACATCAGCAGGATATTCTGTTCCGTCTGACATAAGAACTGAAACTGCAACGCCGTCATAATTTACAACGTGTGCACATGTAACGATATATGTGTACTTACCGTCATTATCCTCTTTAACAACTACGCCTGAGCCTTCCGTATAAAGAGAATTATTCTTGTAAATAAGAATGCCGACATTATATTTCTGAGCGATTTCGGCAACAACTGCGGCTTCGCCTGCTTCCAGCGAACTTGCACTGACTTCAAGGTCGCCGACATTATCAGTGCCGTCTGCTCCGATACTAACGGAGGAAGTTGCCTGTTCAACATTGTTTATCGCAGTTTTTTTATCCGAACCGCCTGCAAATACAGCAACCATCAATGCTGCAGCCAAAACAACTATAACCGCAATAAGTGAAATAAACACCTTCATGCCGCTGCCGACTTTTTTCTTCTCAGGCGGCTGATACTGATTTCCGTTGCCGTTATAGGGAGCATATCCGTACTGATTCGGTGCTGAACCGTTATTATACTGACCGTATTGTGCATTCTGAGAATATTGCTGATTTCCCTGATAGGAACCGTAATTCTGCTGATAACCGTAATTCTGACTGTTGCTGCCGGGTGTGTAATACGTTTCTGTCTGCTCTGCAGAATCATATTCATCACCCGAATCATCAGACTCTGTTGTAACTTCAGAAAAATCACTTTTCATATCAACAGGTTCTGCTGAATCCTCAGCATTATTATTTTCTGACGTATGCGGCTGTTCGTCATTCATATCATTGTTGCCGCCGAAAATTTCATCATCCATTTATGATGCCTCCCGATAACTATTAATAGAATCAAGCTTCGATAAGCTGCTTTTTAAGTTTTACAGTAAATTCAGTATATTTATCTTCCGTAGTTTCAACACTTATCTCACCGTTATGAAGCTTTACAATGTTTTTAACTATAAAAAGACCAAGACCTGCACTTTTTGAATCAAGACTTCTGGACTTATCACCCTTGTAGAATCGCTCGAACACATGGTCTATATCATCTGCCGAAATGCCCTTGCCGGTGTTTTTTATGGAAACGATAACGTATTCCTCGTCATTTTTCATGGATACGCATATTTCTCCGTGATCATCCGTAAACTTGACGGCATTATCGATCAGATTGTAAAAAACCTGATTTATCATATCCTGGTCAGCTTCTATATAGTTGTTTACAAGATAATTAAATCCTTTAACATTAATATTCTTACTTTCTATTTTCTGCTCAAAAGATATAAAAATATTCCAAATCTGCTGAGTAAGATTAAATCTTACGGGATTTATACGCAACTCTCCTGATTCTATCTTGGACATATTGAGCATTGAAACAACAAGTCGGGACAATCGTTTGACTTCATTTGACACTATTTTCAGATAATGCTCTCTGTCATTATCGCTTACCGTTCCGTCAAGAATTCCGTCTATAAAACCGCCTATGGTGGTCATAGGAGTTTTCAGCTCATGCGATACATTTGCGATCAGATTCGTTCTTGAATTTTCAAACTGTTCAAGGCTGGCAGCCATTGAATTCATCGCCGCCGAAAGCTCGTCAAATTCTCTGACAGAGTTACGGTCATCCTGTTTGATCCTGTATGAGAAATTTCCCTTTGCATACTGTCTGGTTGCTTCGGACATATCCTTAAGAGGCTTTGTCATATTATATGTTGAAACATAAATAATAAGTCCTGTTGCAAGAAGCATTGCGAATGCAACCATAATATATATCTGCAAAAATGTAGCGATATAAGGACCAAGACCAACGTCTGCTCTCTGCACTGCAAAAACAACAGCAACAGTTTCCTGTGAATATGATTGATTTACAGCAGATGCAGAAACAAAAGTATCCTCAGCATAAAGTCCGCCGAGATCACTCTTTGTAGCAAGCATTCCGTCAGCGGCTATACCTGTGAATAATTCACCCGGTATCTTTATGTTTCTGTGTTCGCAGTCTGCCAATTCGCTTAAGATGACCGCATCATCGATATCAGCCATGTGCTGACAGAATATAACGTTGCCGCTGCTGTCAACAATGTAAATATCTGCTCTTGCAGCGTCTGACACACTTGTCAACGAATAGCACAGACCCGAATACGAGATCTGTTCATCATCCGCTTCGGAATTGATCAGGATTTCATACGAATCTGCAATATTTTCTGCATATTCATAAAGAGTTGTCTTCTGATCGTATTCCCATGAGCCTACGAGAAAATATCCAAGCACCACACCGAAGACAGACAAACTGATTATTTCAACAACTAAAAAAAATATGATGTACTTTGAAAACAGGCTTCTTATCCTGCGTTTTTTTCCGGACTTTTTAACTGACATAGGTTATCCCCTGTCAATCCTTGGTCTCAAACTTGTAGCCGACACTCCATACTGTTTTAAGCTCCCATTTATCGGAAACACCCTCGAGTTTTTCACGAAGTCGCTTTACATGAACGTCAACAGTTCTTGAATCGCCGTAATAATCAAAGCCCCATACCTCATCAAGAAGCTGGTCTCTTGTAAACACCCTGTTGGGATTACTTGCAAGATGAAAAATAAGTTCAAGCTCTTTGGGCGGTGTATCTATCTGCACACCGTTGACCTTAAGCTCATAATTGGTAAGATTTACTGTAAGCTTATCGTAGTGAACCTCCTTGACCTGTTCCGTAGAAGAGGAAACTGATCTTCTGAGAACCGCCTTGATACGTGCAAGCACCTCTTTTGTTTCAAAGGGCTTAACTATGTAATCATCAGCACCCAGCTCAAGTCCCAGCACCTTATCGAATGTTTCACCCTTTGCTGAAAGCATAATAATGGGTACATCCGAAGAGCTACGGATCTTTCTGCACACCTGCCAGCCGTCAAGCCCCGGAAGCATGACATCAAGAAGAACAAGATCAGGCTTAAATTCAGCAAATGAGCTTACAGCCTCAAGACCGTCATTTACAATAACTGTCGAATACTTTTCCTTTTCAAGATAAAGTCTGATGAGCTCACAGATGTTGACATCATCATCAACGATCATAATTTTTTCATTAGCCATATTTTCATCTCCCAAACATACGGGAATCAGACCGAAATACAATTAACAACCGGCTACGTGTTAACATAAATTTAATACAGAACCATTGAAATTGTATTGAAAACATTTTAAAATCTGATTCTCAATTTATTTTTTGTTATTATCTTTTTTCTTTTCACTGTTCTCTCCGTGAGTCTTGAATATCTTCATAAACAATATAAGACATACGGTAAAAGTTAATATAAGAACAACCACGATCACAATAACTGAAGTTGTATCTTCCATAAGCTCCGAGAACCAATTTGAATCGTCATCAGCAACAGGTGCTGACGGATAACTTATCGGTTCGTTATTGATAACAAGCTGATTTGCCTGATTTGTAACAGGTTCAAGACCTGAATTATCCACCTGCAGATTATTAAGATAGTTAATGTTTATGTTAAAATCCATACTCTGGACAGAATCGGCAGATTCCTCTGAGTTGAAAGTATCAAGTCCGCCTATACCGCCGAGCTTATCTGTCTCAACGTTGGAATCATCGTCCTGTGAATAGCCGAAAAGCGACTGAAGGAAGGATGAACCGATGAAATTAGTATCAAAACTGGGCATAAGCAGTGATGAAATGCTGAATATTCTGTCAGGGAGCTCAAAAGGAATGTTTTTTACGATAGTCGCAAAAGATGAATCCAATCCTACCTCACCCAAAAGCTTTGTAACAACATCTGTTACCCCTGTAAGAGCCGAAGATATCGTCGGGCTTTCAACAGGCTCTTCTGTTCCCTGAATAATATTGATTTTATACGTGGACGACTTTGTTCCGCTTGAATCTGTATATTCAACAGTTATAATGACCGATTCTGTATCCTTTGAAGTATCGAGTGCAACATCAACATAGTAATTTTCTCTGACATCAACACCGTTTATTTTTACATTTACGGTCGTTCCCTCGGATTCGTTGGTAGTACCCAATGTCTGCGGATATATCCAGACGGTACTTCTTTTATATTTAAGTCTGACATTATACTCATCCACATCGGCATAAAACTCGCCTGCTTCGAGATTAAAATAATCTGTATTTTTGCTTACGATGTCAAAGGCTTCCTCGTATGTGACCGAATCTTTTACCGTAACACCGTATTTTTTGCCGATAATCTGAAGCATGTAAAAATCAAGCTTTCCGTTATTTACTGCAGCTTCAAAAGCAGGCACATTTATTGACACATCATATATACTGCACATCATGGCACACAGATATTTGACCTTGATCTCTTCAAATGTTGCAGTAGATGAATCAATGGAGATTCCCTGAGATCTTATGGTCATGATAGCGATAAGCCTGTAGACCTCTTCATCTGATGTTGAAGCATTGACATCGTAACCGGAACAGTAAAGCATATATTTACATGCTGCGGTCACATATTCCTGAAGATCCGAGAAATCGTTGTCTCCGTCAAATTTAAGGATCGCACTGCCGTCAGCACCCAATAAAGTTGATATATATCCGGTAAAAGCTTCGTAAAGCCCTGTTCCTCGTTTTACTACATAATCCTCATCAGCGGAAATTATCGAAAACAGTGCCCTTGCAACGATCATTGTTTCACTGCTGTTTGCTGCATCTCCCGTGGGGTACACGATTCCCATACTTTCAAGATAGGATCTGATAAACTCATCGCTGTAGCCCGAAGCCGCTGAAGATACGGCAAGTGACTCTGCAAGCTCAAGCATATAAAGATAGCCTACATTGACCATTTCCTCATCAAGAGTATAAAGCAGATGATAATAGGCGATCTCTTCACTGAAAGATGCTGCCGTCTCTCTGTAAGGATACTTTGCAACAGGCTCAAGAGTATTTCTGTCAGACAATCCGCTTACTGAAGACATATCCTCCTTTATGATAAGATCTTTAAGCCATGACAGATTTACGGAATCATAAGTATACTGAGTTTCAACCATCATCAGTGCCGATGCACACAATCCTGTCGAAAACACAGCTATAAGCATGACCGCAGTTAATAAAACAGCGATCAGACGTTTAAACTTCATTAATTATCCCCTCCAAAAAAAATTTCTCTTCCCGCAAAAAAAATTAACAATATGTAAAATAATCTGATTATTCCTATTCATATTAAATAATATAATTTTTTTTATCGGATGTCAAGGAGGAAAATAATAAATTGATGCACAGCGTAAATTTAAATAATGAAAGTTTCAAAAACAAAATGCGACTTTTCCAAAAACAATTCAGAAATTCAATTTTTCATCAATTTATTCATTTCATTATATCTCCTTGACCGAAAACCGTTTATATGTTAATATAGGACAGCAGATTAATTTGAGAAAGGACAATATACATGCTCATTTCGCCCTCAATTCTTGCCAGTGACTTCTCAAAGCTTTATGAAGAAGTCAGATCTATTGAAGAAGCCGGTGCAGACCTTGTCCATATTGACGTTATGGACGGTATGTTTGTACCGAATATAACGCTGGGAGCACCTGTAATAAAATGTTTAAAGGGAAAAACCGCTCTCCCCTTTGACGTGCATCTGATGATAGCAGAGCCCATACGCTATATTGACGATTTTGCAAAAGCAGGAGCAGACATAATCACATTCCACATCGAAGCGGCAACGGATATTGATGCAACGATAGAAAAAATAAAAAATGCAGGCTGTAAACCTGCAATTTCCATAAAACCCGACACTCCTGCCGAAACAGTTTTCCCTTATCTTGACAAGGTGTATATGGTGCTTGTTATGACGGTAGAGCCGGGATTCGGCGGTCAGTCTTTTATGCATGAAACCATGCCGAAGGTCAGAGCTATCAGAAATGAGTTAACAAAGAAAAACCTTGACACACATATTCAGGTTGACGGCGGAATCGACAATAATACAGTTTCCGTTGCAACCGAAAACGGTGCTGACATCCTCGTTGCAGGAAGCTATGTCTTCAAAGCACAGGACAGATCCGAACCGATAAAACTATTAAAAACAAAAGGCAAAGAAGCGTACAAACAATAATTTGTTGAACCAATTAACAATGTACAATGTACAATTTACAATTGTGCAGTTGCAGCTATACAGGCGGTTTTTTCTAATCATTGTACATTGTAAATTGTAAATTGTTCATTGATAAATTCTGATTTGTCAGCTCAGTGCCCCAAGCACCCCTACAGCATCGGGAGAGGCAAGCAATTTCCAATGCTCATATGTACCCGAGGCAACGGCATCGTCACAAATATCACAGAATTCACACACTACAGACTCGATACTTTCAGAAATTGAAAGATCGGGTCTTATTATCATTCTGTAGTGTTTTCCGTCGGTAAACAGCTCGCTTTTCGATATCTTGCCGCACATCGACAGCACCTTTGCAAGCTCACCCATATTGTCGATATTGTCAGAGGAGCATATTATTCTTGCTCCCGTAAGCTTGATAAGCTGTTTTTTGCCGTTTTTTGAGGGCTTATCATCGGTGACGGTGAAATAAATTGTACATCCTCCCTCATTATCAGGCACAGCTTCAATAAGCATCTTCTGAGTCAGATAAATATTCCGTCCCAGCTCATGCCTTGCCTCGTCCAAAAGTGTCCACAGTACTCGTCTTGTTTCAATATTTGAATAATCAAGTTCTTCGTATGTAATGTCAAGCTCTGCCATATCTTCCTGCGTAAGCTTAACACATATCCTGTTATCCGTCTGTGAAATAATCATTACAACACCCCTTAAAG
This sequence comes from uncultured Eubacteriales bacterium, assembly GCA_964613045.1. Lineage (GTDB taxonomy): Bacteria > Bacillota > Clostridia > Oscillospirales > Acutalibacteraceae > UBA1081. The sequence goes on along the minus strand of CAZTFS010000048.1, from coordinate 4,067 downwards.
TATCTATTACTATGATATTCTAAGGACGTGTTGTTTGCAATGATAAAAATTTTCCTTACATTAAAGTTCAAGCTCTGCCAGCACAGGATAATGGTCGGATATGTATTCGCCGTCGATTTTATCGGTAATTGTATTGCAGGACTTGACTTTAAAGCCATACTTCACAAACACAAAGTCGATCATTTCCGAGGGGTGCTCGTCAAATCCGTTGTATGTTTCAACATCGTTGGCATTTGCGTCGAGTGTACGGGCATCAACAAAACCTGCGGCTGTGATCGTCTTATACGCACCCGAAGCGGGATTGACATTGAAGTCACCTGTTACGATAGTCGGTATACCCTTGAACATATCGGCACGCTCGGCAATAAGCTTTGCACCCTCACTTCTTGCAACATCGCCTATATGGTCAAGATGTGTGTTGAAATGTGCAAACTTCTCACCTGTATTCTTATCTTTAAGAACAACATAAGAACAGATTCTTATACAAGCTGCATCCCAGCCAAGACCGGGTACATCGGGAGTTTCCGAAAGCCAGAAATTGCCCTTATCAATTACTTCGTACTTATCCTTTTTATAAAAAACAGGAGAAAACTCACCCTTGCGTTTGCCGTTATCTCTGCCCACACCAACATAATCGTAAGTGTGTTTAAGCTCTCTGTACAGATAGTTCATCCAGCGGTAGTGAGCTTCCTGAAGACCGAAGGTATCGGGCGAATATTTCTTAATTGTGTCCCTGACCATACCCTTTCTATTAGTCCAGAAACGGGACTTGGGCTTACCTCCGCAAAGAACATTGAATGCCATTACTTTCATAAAGAATCTCTCCTCTTAATATATATCAGCTACAACAGGATAATGGTCTGAAGGTAATTTTCCGTCTATCCTGTCTGTTGCAGTATTTACTTCTCTGACCTTGACTGAGTTATTCACAAAAACAAAATCGATCATTTTGGAACATCTGCCGAATGCATGAAAGCTGTTGATATCATCGGCTGCTTCGGCAACAGTTCTTGCATCGGAAAAACCTGCATCAAGCATGATCTTATAAGTCTCTGAATCGGGCGTTACATTAAAGTCACCTGTCACCACCGTTTTCATATCCCTGAACTTTTCAGTCATACGGACTATGAGCTTTGCACCCTCACGAATGGCAGTCTCACCGATATGATCAAGATGAGTATTGAAAACGGCATATTCGGCACCTGTTTGTTTATCTTTAAGGATCGCATAAGCACATGTCCTGTTTTCTGCGGCATCCCAGCCGAGCCCGGGCATATCGGGAGTTTCCGAAAGCCAGAAATCACCTTTTTCAACAACATCGAATTTGTTTTTATTATAAAATACGGGAGAAAACTCGCCTTTTATGCCTCCGTCATCCTTACCCACACCCACGTAGGCATATGTATCCTTAAACTGACCTGAGATATAACGCATCCAGCCGTAATGAGCTTCCTGAAGACCGAAAACATCAGGCTCATACCTTCCGATCAAATCCCTTACAAGCGGTTGACGTCTGCACCAGTGGTTTTCACCTCTGCCTGCACACAGCACATTCAAAGACATTACTTTCATTTATTTTGCTCCTTTTTTCTTTCTGCGGCAGCCTTTGAAAACACACAACCGCAGTAATCCTGTCTGTAAAGTCCGTATTCAGCCGACAATTCAATGGAACGCTTGTAGCCGTTCTTCTTTTTAAAGTCGGAAAACAGATACTTCACACCGTATTTCTCCCCAAGTTCCGAACCGATGGTATTGAGCTTTTCGGCATTTTTATAGGGACTTATGGAAAGAGTCGTGGTGTAATAATCAAAGCCGTTTTCGGCGGCAAAACGGGCAGATCTGCCAAGTCTGAGCCGGTAACAGGAAAAGCACCTTTCCGAGCCTTCATCTTCATTTTCATACCCCTTTGCAATTTTCAGAAAGCTGTCCGTATCGTATTCACCCTCAACGAATTTAACAGCCTTTGCACACGGCATTTCAGAGATCAGCCTTTTGACCTCCTCCACACGGTAGCGGTACTCTTTTTCGGGTGAAATATTGGGGTTATAGCAGAAAAGAGTGATATCAAAAAAGCTGCAAAGATACTCCAACACATAGCCGGAGCAGGGAGCACAGCACACGTGAAGCAACAGCGACGGCTTCACACCGCTGTTGACGATTTTTGTGATCTCACTGTCAAGCATAAGCTGATAATTAACCTTCTGCAACGCACTCCCTCCTTTTTTGATGATTATACATCAATACAAATAAAATAACAAGTTCAAGTTGAAATTTTATTTTTGATTTGACATTTTATAAATACCATGGTATACTGAAAAAAATTAAATTTAAAATTTACCGAAAGGCAGGTGGACAAAATGACAATGACTATTATTTTACGAAATCGAAGTGCCGTTTTGTCCGTTTGTGATTGATGTAATACATATCTTTCTGAATTAACAAGGCATCTTCGATTTTCGGAGGTGCCTTAAATTTTTTCAGAAAGAGGTTATTTTATGTATTATGTAAAGCCATTAATGGCAGAAGATGTTCATTATGTAGCATCAATAATGTCGGAAACAAGCAATATTACAGTTCTTCATTTAACAAATCATTCGTTGGCAGAATGGAAATGTATTTTTGAAGAAAATAGCTGTGATACGGATGAAGAAAACTTTTTGATTTGTGCTGATAACGATGTATGTGCTTGGTTGAAACTAAACGGATTGTTAAACAATGATACTGCGTGGATTTCAATGCTTGTTGTTTCAGATAAGTATAAACATCAAGGTGTCGGGAAATTTGCTGTTGAATACGCTTTTGAATATCTGCATTCTAAAGGATTTAATCAAATTGGAGTTCAGACAACAGAAGATAACAATGCCGCAAAAAATCTGTATATGAAAAGTGGTTTCAGTATTTCAGAAATTAAAAAGTTCAAAACAGAAGACGGCACAAAAATAAATTCTTATGTTATGCTAAAAACTTTGAAACCAAAGAAATATTCACTTGTGCTTCCTGATGAAACTTATGGAGAAGCATATATTCAAATGATGGACAAATGGGAAGCAATAGAAGAAAACATCCAACCCGAATTGTTAAGACGATACAGTAAAAGTTTAGGTGCAAATGTATCCTATTCAAAGTGGCTTGAATGGTGTGAGGATGACAGAACCACAGGTTCAATGTTGTCTACGGGTGTTCCTTGTACATTATACTTTTTTGTTGATGATGCAGGTGAAATATTAGGTGCAATTGAAATAAATCAGAAGAATACACACAGAGGTCATCTGCATGCAGGAATAGTGCCTTGGCACAGAGGCAAGGGGCTTGGCACAAAAATGCTTGAATCAGCCTTGGAAATTTGTAAAAACATAGATATGACAAGTGTTGATATTGTCCCGTATAAGTCCAACAAATCAGCTATAAAAACTATTCTCAAAAACGGTGGAGTTTTAAAGGATGAGTTCTTTGAAGACGAAAAATGGTCACAAAGATACTCAGTATCATTATAAAAAGGTGGATAACTGAAATGGCAAAACGAGTTGTAGTTGTTCCGTATAGAGAGCAATGGAAAACAGATTTTGAGATAATAAAACAACATCTTTTTCCTGCAGTAAAAGATATAATAATCGGCATTGAACATATCGGCAGCACATCTGTTGAGGGCCTTTCTGCGAAACCGATTATTGACATTGATATTGTTATCAAAGACCATTCAATATTCGATACTGTGGTTGAAAGATTAGCAACTCTTGGATACATACACGAAGGAAATCTGGGTATAAAAGACAGGGAAGCTTTTGATTACAAAGGCAATGCAGATTTGCCGAAGCATCATTTATATGTTTGTCCGCAATTTTCAGAAGAACTTCATAAGCATATTACTTTCAGAGATTATTTGAGGAATAACCCTGAAGCTGTAATACAATACAGCAAAGTCAAGGAAGAGGGAGCACGACTATTCCCTGACAGCATAGATGATTATATTGCTTATAAAGCACCTTGTATTGAAGAGATTTACAGAAAATGCGGAGTTTATCCGATTATTGAATTTGTTAAAATCAATAATAAAGAGTTCAGATTAT
>CAZTFS010000047.1:10206-17447 GCA_964613045.1 uncultured Eubacteriales bacterium | reverse complement strand
TCAATTCTGATTCAGAGTATAAACATCTGCAACTTCGCAGATAGATATATATGCTTTCGGGTCGATTCCGTGAACGATCTCCTGCATTTTCCTGATCTGGAAACGGTTCAGAATAATATAAACGGAGCTTTTCGGAGCGTTGGAATAATAACCTGTTGCCTGAGTTATGGTCATACCGCATTCAAAGGTCTCAGACAGAGCCGCACACACCTCATCGGGTATCTCGGTAACGATGGTAGCAGCTTTTGAACGGTCGATACCTTCAACAATAAAGTCAACGGTTTTCAGCGATGCGGCATAAGTTACTATGGAATAAAGAGGAAGTATCCAGCTTTTAATAACGATACCGCATATAACATACAGAATGACATTGTATATCATTACGAATGTTCCGACGGTGATTCCGAGCTTCTTTGCAAAAATAACTGCAAGAACTTCAATACCGTCCATTGCTCCGCCGTGTCTTATGGCAAGACCGCTTCCGATACCCGATATGATACCGCCGAACAATGCACATAAAAGCAAGTCCTCACCTGCAAGCGGTGAAACCATACTGACATCGATCGGAAGTACATCAGTTATCAGCCAGGAGCAAAGTGAATAGATGCTTACGGTATAAATTGCGTATATAGTAAAAGTCAGCCCTTGCTTTTTTAATCCGTAGAGGAAAAGCGGAATATTAAGAATAAGCAGGAATATTGACAGAGACATCCATTCGGGTGTCACCTGTGCAAGAAGCATTGATGTACCGGAAATACCGCTGTCATAAAGCTTTACGGGATACAGGAAGATCGTAACGCCGAAAGCATTGATGATACCTGCAAATGTCAGAAAAATGAAATTTTTAATTTTCAGTTTTTTAATGTCTTTCAGAACCTTGTCTTTACTTTTCATTATCATCCGCCTTTCAGATAAAATTCATCAGAATTAATTTTTTAAATGATGCCCAATGTTTTTATTATTTCAGTTGCAATAAGAGAGTGTCCCGTAGGAGCAGGATGTACGCCGTCGCAGGACAATTCGGACATGGCAAAACCGTTTTTGTCCGTGTCGGTCATGATGTCATACATGGGAATAAAATAATCTGCATATTTGTCGGCAAGCTTCTTTGTGATCGCTCTCTTGGGATCAAGATCTTCGTTCCAGCCCGATCTGTCGGGGTGCAAAGTGAAAGCAAAGGGCTCAATTATCATGATCTTTGCATCGGGAAGATCGTTTCTGATCTTTGAAAGCAGTTCATCGTACTCTCTTTCAAATCGCTCGGGAGAACAGTAATCAGCAGAATCATAAGCTCGCCATGTGTCATTTATACCGATCATAATTGATACAAAATCGGGTTTTACGGCTTTAATATCCTCATCATATCTTTCAAGAAGATTTCTGACTCTGTCACCCGATACGCCTCTGTTTACAAAGTTAATACTGTTATCAGGAAACAGCATATCATACATCTTTTTAAAGAGCAAGGGATAGCCTGTGCCGTATTTTGACATGGTCATACAATTATGATCTCTGTTTCTGCCGCAATCCGTTACACTGTCACCCTGGAATAAAACTGTTGCACCGTCTTTAAAATATTTCTTCATGATATTATAACTCCTTTTATGAATTTACACTGTCGACAAAGCGGCGAAGCTGTTTTCTGCCCTCTTCATCTCTTGCATAAACACCGCACTGTTCAAGTATCTCGGAATAAACGAGGCCTATCTCTTTCTTGAGTATATCGTTGACATTATCCGCATCTATAACATCATATTTTTCCTGTATCATATCCACCCAATCGGCATGCTTTGCAAGAAGCTCGTCACTTCGTATGTCTGCAGAACTCAGAATAGCCTTTGCAAGCATTTCCATTTCGTTTTTAAGTCTTGCAGGAAGAACTGCCAGACCCATTACCTCAATAAGACCGATATTTTCTTTCTTGATGTGATGATGCTCCGGATGGGGATGATATACGCCGTCAGGATACTGTTCGGTAGTAATATTATTTCTCAGAACAAGATCAAGCTCGTAATTATCGCCTCTTTTTCTTGCGATGGGAGTTATGGTATTGTGCGGCACACCGTCTGTTTCAGCAAAAATAAATGCTTCCCCGTCAGTATATGTTCTCCATTTTGTAAGGATCTTATCAGCCAGTTCAACGATCTTATCCGTATTTTTACCTGAAAGCCTGATAACCGTCATGGGCCATTTGACAACACCTGCATCCACATCATTATAACCGTCAAAAATGAACTTTTCTTCAACTTCGGCTCTTTCCATGGCGAATTCATAGTGACCTCCCTGAAAATGCTCATGAGAAAGGATAGAACCGCCGACAATGGGAAGATCGGCATTGGAGCCCACAAAATAATGGGGAAGATATTTTACTATATCGAATAATTTTCTGAATGCACTGCGGTCTATCTTCATGGGAGTATGCTCACCGTTAAATACGATACAATGCTCATTGTAATAAACATAAGGTGAATACTGCAGAAACCAGTCACTGTTATCAACAGTGATGGGGATGATTCTGTGATTTTCTCTTGCAGGATGATTTACTCTGCCTGTATAGCCTTCATTTTCCTTGCAAAGTGCACACTTAGGATATGATGCGGCCTTCATTTTTGCTGCTGCAGCAATAGCTTTGGGATCTTTTTCGGGCTTTGAAAGATTGATCGTTATATCCATTGTGCCGTAAGGAGTTTCGGCAAGCCATTTCATATCGTTACGGACACGGTATGTTCTTATGTAATCAGATGCACGGCTGAGATCATAATAGTAATCTGTTGCTTTTTCGGGGCTTTCATTGTAATACGCTTTAAATTTCTTGATAACTTCAGAGGGTCTGGGCATCATACAGTTCATGAGCTTTGTATCAAACAGATCCCTGTAAGTAACACTGTCTTCAATAAGCCCCTTTTCACAGGCATAGTCAAGCATCACCTTAAGTATTTCAGCAAGTTCAGCACTGTCGTCATGCTCTGCATCCTCAAATGCATCAAGCTGCAACACATCAAGCATAAGATTACGGCAATAAACTCTGTCCTCTTTTTCAAAAAGACCGTGCTTTTCACCGTGATCAAGAAGAGATTCTGTCGCACTGTAAATATTCATATTCAACACTCCCGATAAATTATTGCTTTCTTATATTATACAATTTTATTATATTTCTTCAAGTAGATATTGAAAAATATTTTCAGTTAATATATAATAGCATCGGTGATAATATGAATCAGTCTAAAATTGACAGAATTAATGAGCTTGCAAGAAAATCCAAAACAGTCGGTCTGACAGATGACGAAAAAGAGGAACAGAAGATACTCAGAGCCGAATATGTGGCTTCATTCAAGGCTTCCCTTGTGGGTCAACTGGAGCATACCACGATAGTCCGTCCCGACGGCACAAAAGAAAAGATCAAAAAAAAGCAGAAATAAGATTTGAGATTCCCGAAAATATCGGGAATTTTTTCTTTTATCAGACCTGAACCGGTCAATATTGTTTAAACAGAAGGTTTTTCGGGAATATATTAAGTATAAGAATTAACAATTACTTAATGAAGGCTGTGTATAGTATGTCTGAAAAGAAAAATATAAGACCTTTCGGTATCCGTGACAAACTGGGTTATCTGTTCGGTGATTTCGGAAACGATTTCACCTTTGTATTTTCGACAACGATCCTTATGAAATTCTATACTGATGTTATGGGAATATCTGCCGGTGTCGTCGGAACGGTCATGATGCTTGCCCGTTTTATTGACGCATTTACTGATGTGACAATGGGCAGAATATGTGACCGCAGTAAGGTGCATAAAAGCGGAAAATTCAAGCCGTGGATACTCCGCATGTGCGGTCCCGTGGCTGTTTCCTCTTTTCTCATTTACCAGAGCAGTCTCGCAGGTCTTTCCGAAGGTATAAAGATCGCATATCTTTTCGTGACATATATTCTTTGGGGCTCGGTATTTTATACTTCCATCAACATTCCCTACGGCTCAATGGCATCTGCCATTTCTCCCGAACCCGAGGATCGTCAGTCGCTTTCCACATTCAGAACTATGGGCGGTATGTTTGCAGGTGCGGTTATCGGTGTGGGACTTCCTTTATTTGCGTACAAAAAGAATGATATCGGCAAAGAGATCCTCGTTGGCAGCAGAGTTACCCTGATCGCAGGTATATTTTCCGTTCTGGCAATAATTTGCTATCTTCTTTGCTACTTTCTTGTTACGGAGCGTGTCCGTCCCGAGGTGTCGGAGGATGCATTCAAAAGCAATTCCATCGGTCAAATGTTTAAAAATGCGTTCAGAAACCGTGCACTCATATCCATAATTGCGGCATCGATCGTAATGCTGCTCGCCCAGCTCACCATGCAGAACATGGCAGGATACGTTTTTCCCGAATATTACAATAATGCAACGGCACAATCAGCATCAAACATCTTTATGATGATAGGCATGATAGGGGCGGCTCTGATCGCAAATCCGCTTGCAAAAAAATTCGGCAAAGCGGAGATCAGCGTCATTGCAAGTCTTTCTGCAGTAACGGTATGCACTGCCATGTATATATTGCGTCCGGCAAGCGTATGGGGTTACATTATCCTTCAGACATTATGCTGGTTCGGACTCGGAATATTCTCGATGATGAACTGGGCTCTGATAACCGACGTTATTGACTATTCAGAAATTAAAAACGGTATCAGAGAAGACGGCTCGGTATATGCACTTTATTCGTTTGCAAGAAAACTCGGTCAGGCAGCAGCTTCGGGACTTTCCGGTTGGCTGCTGACAGCAATAGGTTACAGCGAAGAGGCGGCAAAGCTCGGGCAGACGCAGACACAAAAAGTACTTGACGGTATTTATGACATCTCAACTCTTGTCCCTGCCGTAGGTTTCCTGCTGTTGGCTCTTGTGCTGTGGTTCTGGTATCCCCTGCATAAAAAACAGGTGGATAAGAATGTTGCGATACTGAAAGAAAAACACGAACAATAATTATATAAAGGACTGATAATATGCGACAGATAATCAACATCAACAGAAAATGGGCGTTTACAAAAATGGCGGATTCCACCCCTGCCGTCATGCCTGAAAAATGGGACTTTGTAAATCTTCCGCACACATGGAATGCCATTGACGGTCAGGACGGCGGCAATGACTATTACAGAGGCACATGCCGGTATGCAAAGGAACTCGACAAAGCCGAGCTTCCCGAAGCTGACAGATACTATCTTGAATTCAACGGTGCAAACTCTTCTGCCGAGGTATTCATAAACGGCGAAAAGGTCGCATCACACGACGGTGGCTACTCCACATGGAGAGTTGACATTACAGACAAGCTTACAGATAAAGCTCTGATTGTCGTTGCTGTTGACAACGGACCCAACGACAGAGTTTATCCACAGATGGCAGACTTTACATTCTACGGCGGTCTATACAGGGATGTAAACATTATCGCTGTCAGCAATTCTCATTTTGATCTTGATTACTTCGGAGGCCCCGGAATCATGGTAACACCCGTTGTTGACGGCTCTGTTGCAAAGGCTGAAATTGAAGTTTTTCTTACAAACGCAAACTCTTCACAGACTCTTAAATTTACCGTAAAAGATCCGAACGGCAATGTCATGGGAGAAGCCGTGAAAAAAGCTGACGAAACAAAGGTCTGCATTGACATAAAGAATGTTCATCTCTGGAACGGCAGAAAAGACCCCTATCTTTACACTGCCGAAGTCCTTCTTTGCGACGGCGAAAATATTCTTGACAATGTAAGCACACGTTTCGGCTGCCGTACATTTGAGATCGATTCCGAAAAAGGTTTCATCCTCAACGGCAAAGAATATCCCCTGAGAGGTGTTGCCCGTCATCAGGACAGATGGGGTATAGGCAATGCACTTCTGCCCGAACATCACGAAGAAGACATTGATCTTATCTGCGAAATGGGTGCAAACACCATCCGTCTTGCACATTATCAGCATGATCAGTATTTTTATGACCTGTGCGATGAAAAAGGTCTTGTTATCTGGGCTGAGATCCCATATATCTCAAAACACATGCCCGAGGGAAGAGAAAACACAGTTTCTCAGATGAAAGAGCTTATTACTCAGAACTATAACCATCCGAGTATTGTTGTATGGGGGCTTTCAAACGAGATATCCATGAGCGGCTCAGATGACGATCTTATTGAGAACCATAAGCTCCTTAACGATCTTGTGCACGAGATGGATAAAACAAGACTTACAACTGTTGCGGTTGTTTCCATGTGCAGTATCCATGATCCGTATATTCAGATACCCGATGTGGTTTCCTATAACCATTATTTCGGCTGGTACGGCGGCGAAACGGCAATGAACGGTCCCTGGTTTGATAATTTCCACGCTGAATATCCCGAAATACCCATAGGTATGAGTGAATACGGCTGCGAAGCTCTTGACTGGCACACTTCAAACCCCGCACAGGGCGACTATACAGAAGAATATCAGGCATATTACCATGAAGAGCTTATAAAACAGCTTTTCACCAGACCTTATATATGGGCAACGCATGTCTGGAACATGTTCGACTTCGGTGCCGACGCAAGAAATGAGGGCGGCGAAAACGGACAGAATCACAAAGGCCTTATCACCTTTGACCGTAAATATAAGAAGGATGCCTTCTATGCATACAAAGCATGGCTGTCAGATGAGCCTTTTGTGCACATCTGCGGCAAACGATATGTTGACAGAGTTGAAGAGATCACAAAAGTAACCGCATATTCAAATATGTCTGAGGTCGAGCTTTTTGCAAACGGCAAGAGTCTGGGCAAAAAAACTGCAGAAGATCATTTCTTCCGCTTTGATGTTACCAACAACGGCGAAACAACTCTTATTGCAAAGGCAGGCGACTGCACAGACGAAAGTTTCATCCGCAAAGTTGAAGTTTTCAACGATGCATACCGTCTTAAGGAAAAAGGTGCGGTACTCAACTGGTTTGATATTACAGAAATCGACGGATATTTCTCTCTTAACGATAAAATGAGCGACATTATGAGATCTGACGAGGGAATGGCACTTTTCGGCTCAATAATGAAACAGCTTCAGGGGGACAAAGCAGGTGCTGACGGCTTTGCAGGTTTCGAAATGAGCGAAGGCATCATGCAGATGATGGGCGGCTTTACCGTATTAAGACTCACATCGCTTTTAGGTACGGCAGGCATTGAGTTCACGAAAGAACAGCTTCTTGAAATGAACGCAATGCTCAACAAGATAAAAAAGCAATATGAATAATATTTAAA
>CAZTFS010000047.1:0-10106 GCA_964613045.1 uncultured Eubacteriales bacterium | reverse complement strand
TTGAAATGAACGCAATGCTCAACAAGATAAAAAAGCAATATGAATAATATTTAAAAAAGCAATATGAATAATATTTAAATTTACTTGACAATCCTTGTTTTCAGTGATAAACTTTTACTAAATAAAAATACAAACCGATGATCGGGAGTAGTAAACGGCGTAAAATCCTGCAGAGAGCCTCAGAACGGTGGAATTGAGGCGGAATAATAAACCGATGAATGGACCCGTGAGGGCAAACCGAAGGAGCTCATGCAGAGTTCCGTTAGGAGAGACGGAAAGCCGACCGTAATACGGCAGGTATATCACAGTATACCGTGAGTGCGTCTGATGACGAACAAGGGTGGTACCGCAGAAGCACAGCTTTTGTCCCTTTTCACCAAGGGACAAGGCTGTTTTTTTATCATATACAAGGAAGTAGATAAAATGGATTACAAATTTTCAGACAGAATATCATCTCTCAAGCCCTCAGCTATAAGAGAGATCCTCAAAGCAACAGCATCCGGTGATGTTGTCCCCTTTGCGGCGGGAAATCCTGCTCCCGATGCTTTCCCCGTAGATGCTGTCAGAAAGATAACTGCCGATATCCTTGAAAATGAACCGATAACTGCTTTACAGTACGGCATTTCCGAGGGTTATACTCCTCTTCGCAATACAATAAAAAAATACATGAGGGATAAGCATAATGCGGGCACGGAGGAGGATGACATTATCATTACTTCCGGTGCTCAGCAGGTAATTGATCTTGTCACGAAAGTGCTTGTCAATGAAGATGATGTTATTATCAGTGAAAGTCCCTCTTTCATCGGTGCACTCAACACTTACCGTTCCTATAAAGGCAGACTTGTCGGCGTTGATACGGAAAGTGACGGCATGAACATGGAAATGCTTGAGGAAGTACTCAAGACAGAGAAAAAGGCTAAATTTATTTATACTATCCCCAACTTCCAGAATCCCTCGGGCATAACTATGTCATGGGATAAGAGAAAGAAAATGTATGAGCTGGCAAAACAGTACGGAGTCATAATTCTCGAGGACAATCCCTACGGCGATCTGAGATATTCGGGTGAAGAGATCCCCTGTATCAAATCTCTTGACACAGAGGGTATCGTCATTTACTCAGGCTCATTCTCAAAAATTCTCTCCCCCGGTCTTCGTGTCGCATTCACAATTGCAAACAAAGCTCTTATTGCAAAAATGACCGTCGGCAAGCAAGCAAGCGATGTTCACACACCCGTACTCAATCAGATGATCGTTAATGAGTGGATGAATAACTATGATATGCAGGGACATATCAATAAGATCAGAGAAAACTACAAAGCAAGACTTGATCTTATGTGTTCACTTATTGATTCTGAAATGGGCGATTTTTTCAAATATATAAAGCCGGAAGGCGGTCTTTTCATCTGGTGTCAGCTACCCGAAACAGTTGATATGATGACTTTTGCAAAAGCTGCGGCAGACAATAAGGTCGCAGTTGTTCCCGGCACGGCGTTTATGATGTACCCTGAGGATAAAACTCAGTGCATAAGACTCAATTTCTCCACCCCCACAACGGAGGGAATCATAAAAGGTATGGAGATTCTGGGCGAAGTAAAGAAAATGTTTATATAAACAATAATTTGTCGAACCAATTAACAATGTACAATGTACAATTTACAATTGTGCAGTTGCAGCTATACAGGCGGTTTTTTCTAATCATTGTACATTGTTAATTGTAAATTGTTCATTGATAAATTCTGATTTACACATACGAAAGGATTGTTATATATGGAAAACAACGAACAGAAAAAAGTAGTGCTGAGCCTTATTCAGCCCACAGGCACTCCTACACTGGGCAACTATCTCGGTGCATTCAAAAACTGGAAAGCCATGTCTCAGGAGTACAACTGCCTTTTCGGTGCGGCTGACCTTCACTCCATAACAGTCAGAACTGCTCCTGCCGATCTGAGAAAGAGAACCATTGACCTTTTTGCGATTCTTCTTGCAATGGGACTTGACCCCGAAAAAAACATCATATTCTGTCAGAGCCATGTGCCTGCACACGCACAGCTCGGTTGGATACTTGACTGTTACACGCAGTTCGGCGAAGCATCAAGAATGACTCAGTTCAAAGACAAATCAGCAAAACATGCAGATAATGTCAATCTCGGACTTTTTACATATCCCACACTCATGGCTGCTGACATTCTGCTTTACAATGCTGATTACGTGCCTATCGGTGCAGACCAGAAACAGCACCTTGAACTGGCAAGAGACATAGCTAACCGTTTCAACGGTCTCTACGGCGACTTCTTCAGGGTTCCCGAGCCTTTTATCGGCAAAGCAGGTGCAAGAGTCATGTCTCTTCAGGAGCCTGAAAAGAAGATGAGCAAGTCCGACACAAATCAGAAATCATTTATCCTTGTAACGGAAGACCCAAATGTCATTGCCAAAAAGATAAAGAGTGCCGTTACCGATTCCGAAGCAAGCGTTTATTACAGCGAAGATAAGCCCGGCGTATCAAATCTTATGGATATATATTCCGCATGTACCGGAAAAACTTACGAGCAGATCACAGACGAATTTGCAGGCAAAGGCTACGGCGATTTCAAGTCGGCAGTTGCAGAGGCAGTCGTTGAGGAATTAAGACCTCTTCAGACCGAATATGCAAGACTTACCAAAGATAAGGCATATCTTGAAGAATGTGCAAAGACCGGTGCTGAAAAAGCAAGCCGGATAGCTGACAGAACAGTCAGAAAATGCATGAAAAAAGTCGGTTTCTGGCAATATTAAATCATTTTTATCAGGCACAGACCGACAAATTATTGTTTTTCTGTCTTGACAAACTGTCCGCACTAATATATAATGTTATTATCAATAATCCTATAAGGGTAAGTATTTTCTCAAGGAGGAAAAAAACATGAAAAAACTCATTTCGGTTATACTTGCAGTTATCATGATCTTCTCAGTTTCTTCCGTATTTGCTTTTGCAGATAATACAGATGTTGAGACTTATGAGATCACTTTTACAGATCTCCCCTATGATATCGCACCTTTCAGAGATGACTTCATTGCAGATTACATGGGCTACGAATACGGTACTGACTACTGGTTCTCCGTAACAAACAACAAAGACGGTTATATTACTGTCAACGGTACACAGCATCCTGTTTCTGCCGGAACATCAACAGACATCAAGGGTGATCCCGTAAGCATTACCGTTGAAGCAGGTTCTACTCTTGAATTCAGTGTTTCTGTTGCTGATTACATTGAAGCTCAGACAGTAAGAGTTATCGCATTCCCCACAGGTACAGAGGCTGAGGAGCTCGCTGAGCTTGATCCTCTTACAACAAATCTTCTTGTTAACCCCGGTGAGCCTCATGAAGAGTATTATCTTAAAAAGAGCTCCGCAGGCACATACGGTATCAAGCCCGATCAGGATCTGACGATCTGTGTTTCCGAATACCATCTTTACAACGATTGCTTCCTTTATGATTTCCCCACTTCCGATTATTACACTGCAAACAGAGTGCTTTTCTGCGGTGATGATATTGATGACACTCAGCGTAAGGACGCATACAAATCTGTCGAATGGAACAACACAAAGGTCGTTTATGAAAACGAAACATTATTCTTTGAAGTAAGAATGGATCTTAATTCTGAATATGATCTTCATTATGACACATATCAGGTATACTATATGGTTGACGACCTGGGTTCCATTGCAGGTGAGCTCAGCGGAACAGAAAAGGTTTACTTAGAGCCTGTCTACAGCTATATTTACACTGATGAAGAATCAGGTGTTGAAGAGCAGGTCGATATCTATGCGATCGAAAATGTCAGCCCCTACGTGATCATCAAGGTTACAAACACAGTTACTTACACAATTGATATGCTTTCTGAGCTTATGAGTGACTTCAGTCTTGAAGATCTGAGCGATATTGACCTGAGTTCAATTGATCTCTCCCCCATGCTTGAGCTTGTTCTGAAAATTGCAAGGCTTATTGTAAAAATGCTCAATGCATTCGGTCTGAATGTTTCACTCGGTGACATTCTCGGCTAATTGCTTATTCGTTCTTTGCAAGACATTATCCCATATCAAAAAGAGGCAGGTTTTTTACCCGCCTCTTTTTGTTGCAACAAATTATTGTTTAAAATCTGCTTTCAATTTTTTTCTCACAACAATCCGGAGAATACACAAAAGAATCCATGTGTGTTCCGTCAAAGAAATATTTTATTTCGGGCTCGGGATATTCCGCAGAAAAGCTGTCAACGATTATAAGCTTCAGCTTCATTTTTTCGGGAATGATATTTTTTATAAAGACACTGCAATGCTGTCCGACCTCTATTCCGTCGGTCAGCTCCGCAAGACCGGCAAGATTGGGAGTAAGCTCGATGAATATTCCGTATGTTTCAACTGATCGAACAATGCCGGGCACAGTTTCTCCTATCGAAAACATTGCCGCATTTTCTTCCCATGTACCGAGAAGCTCCTTGCGTGAAAGAGTCAGCCTGCCGTCACGGTCAATACTTCTTACTACAGCTTTTATATCATCCCCCACCTTCAAACGTGCAGCGGGATGAGGAATTCGTGAAACGGAGATTCCGTCAATGGGCAGAAGTGCACTTATACCGCATCCCACATCACAGAATGCACCAAACGGCTCAAGATGTGTCACAACAGCGTTTATTACATCACCTGTATTGAGTTCCGATATGTAATTATCAACACATTCCTGCTGGGCAAGCCTTCTTGACAGAACGGCAAACGGCGTTCCTCCCACACTTTTTTCAATGTCAAGCACCTTGAAGCAGACAGCTTTGTTGACCCTTGATATTATGGCAATATCCCTGACCGTGCCCTCTTTTATTCCCACTGCACATTCCTCACGGGGGATAATTCCACGCATACACCCCAGATCCACATGAAGATTATGCTCGTTATCACACAAAAGTGCTCTTGCTTCAAGAATGCTGCCCCGCATCAATGCTTCATTAAGTGCAGCAACAGAAACCGCAGATTCTTTTGTTTCTTTTCTGTATATTATTCTGCCCTCAGGTCTGTAACTGTTCATACCGACCTTCCTTTCAAATAAAATTACCGTAATAAATAAATATTATTCTCAGCAGATTTTTATACTAAAATTATTCCATATTATCTTATTTTGTGTTATGATATAAATATTGATCGGAGGAATCGGAATGGATATCAGAACGGGCGATATACTTGAGATGAAAAAACAGCACCCTTGCGGTAACAAAAGCTTTGAGGTGCTGAGAATCGGAATGGATTTTAAAATAAAATGTACCGGTTGCGGCAGAGAGGTCATGCTTCCGAGAACAAAAGTTGAAAAAAACATAAAAAACATATTAAGGAATAATCAGAATGACTAACCCCGAAATACTTGCTCCCGTCGGCGGTCAGGAGCAACTTACAGCCGCAGTACGATGCGGTGCCGATGCCGTTTATTTAGGCACGCAGAATTTCAATGCACGCAGTAATGCCGCAAATTTTGACAACGCAGCTTTGAAAGAAGCTGTTAAATATTGTCATGCCCGAAATGTCAGAGTGTACATAACGATGAACACTCTTGTAACAGACTCCGAAATAAATGATGTTATCAATGAAATAAAAAATATAGCTGAAAGCGGTGCTGATGCTGTTATAATTCAGGATCTTGCAGTTGCCCGTCTCTGGAAAGAATATTGTCCCGAAATGCCGCTTCATGCTTCAACCCAGATGACCATTCACAATCTGCAAGGTGCAATTGCGGCTGAAAACGCAGGCTTTAAAAGAATCGTTCTTGCAAGAGAGCTGACTATATCCGAAATAAAAACTATTGCAGAAAACGTCAATGCCGAAATTGAAGTTTTTGTACACGGTGCACTGTGTATGAGTGTTTCGGGCACATGCCTCTTATCGTCTATGATCGGCACACGGAGCGGAAACAGAGGCAAATGTGCTCAGCCCTGCAGACTCAATTTCAAATGCAACAACCGTGAATATGCACTGTCGCTGAAGGATCTTTCTCTGGTGAATAATCTTTCCGAGCTTGCACAGGCAGGCGTAACATCTTTCAAAATAGAAGGACGCATGAAACGTCCGGAATATGTTGCGGCGGCAGTTACAGCCGTAAAGAAGAAGCTGGAAGGCTCACAGTTTGATTCGGAAAAGCTGCAGGCTGTCTTTTCAAGAAGCGGCTTTACGCAGGGATATTTTGAGGGCAAAAGAACTCTTGATATGTTCGGGTATCGTAAAAAAGAAGATGTTACAGCTGCCTCACCTGTACTCAAAGAGCTTGCACTTCTTTACAAAAATGAGATTCAGAAAGTGCCCGTGTCAATGCATCTGAAGGCTGATAAACAGTCAACAGTGCTGACGGCTGATGACGGTCTTAATACCGTTGCTGTCAACGGCGATGCCGCTCAGCCTGCCATCAGCAGACCCCTTGATGAAGAATATGCAAAAAAAGCACTTGCAAAAACAGGCGGCACCGTATTTGTCGCCGATAACATGACTTTTGATATTGAAAAAGATGTCGCACTGTCCGCTTCTCAGATGAACACAATGAGAAGAGAGGCACTCGAAAAGCTGTATGCATTAAGAAGCATTACCCAGCCGAAAAAAATCATCACACCTGAAAAAAAGTCATTCTCCGCTTCATTACATTCAAAAGAGCATACATTGAGACTGAGATTTGAGCGATACAGCCAATCCTTTAACGATGTCAGAGCCGAAAAAATCATTCTGCCGCTGAAAGAGATACTGAAAAATCCCGAAGCGACGGAAAAATACGGCAACAAGCTCATTGCAGAACTGCCGTTTCTTGTTTTTGCTTCTGACGAAGAAAATTTCCTGCGACGTCTTGATAAGCTGAAAGAACTGGGCGTAAAAGATGTTACAGCCGACAATATCGGCACACTTACCGCCGCCGAAAATGCGGGCTTCACAGTTCACGGCGGTCACGGACTCAACATTCTTAATTCTGTCGCCGCAGATGAATATTCAGTCATGGGAACAGATGACATTACGGTGTCACCTGAGCTTAAAATGACTGCCATCGAGAAACTGTCCTGCAATGTAAAAAAAGGCATTATCGGCTACGGTTTTTTGCCTCTTATGCGTTTCAGAGCATGTCCTGCCCAAAACAGAAACGGATGTGCCGATTGTAAAGGGCTGTCCGTCATAACAGATCGTCTCGAAACACGATTTTACATCATTTGCAGTGAGAAAAAATACTCCTCACTGCTTAACTCCGTGCCGCTTTACGTCGGCGATAAAAGCTTTAAAAATGTAGATTTTTCCACACTGTATTTCACCTTTGAAAAAGAGGAAAGCTGTCGGAAAATACTCGATGCATACGCTGAAAAACGCAGTCTGAACATAAAGAAAACAGGCGGACTTTACTACAGAGAATTATTATGACACACTACTATTCATTAAATGAATATTGCAAAAACGAGTTCGGCAACAAGCTCTACAAGCTGTCGCTGGACGGCGGTATGACATGTCCCAACAGAGACGGAACCATCGGTACGGGCGGCTGTATCTTCTGTTCCGAAGACGGCTCGGGTGATTTTGCCGAAAAGCAATGTCAGGATATTTTCAGTCAGATAGAAAACGCAAAAAAACGTGTTGAACACAAAAATAAAGGCGGAAAATATATTGCATATTTTCAAAGTTATACAAATACTTATGCATCGGCGGATTATCTGAAAAAAATATTTACGCAAGCGATAAATCACCCTGATATTGAAGTTTTATCCGTAGCAACAAGACCGGATTGCGTAGGTGATGATGTTATCGATCTGCTGGCTGAGCTCAACAGGATCAAGCCTGTGTGGGTAGAGCTGGGCTTTCAGACCTCAAATGAAAAATCAGCCGCATATATCCGCAGAGGCTACAAAAACTGCGTATTTTCCTCGGCTGCCGCACGTCTTGAACGTGCAGGAATAAAAACAGTTGCCCACGTTATACTCGGACTTCCCGATGAAACGATCGAAGATATGGAAAACTCCGTCCGTTTTGTGTGCAATTGCGGAATATGGGGTATAAAGCTTCACTTACTCCATGTTCTTGAGGGGACGGATCTTGCAGATGATTATAAAAAAGGGAAGTTCCGATGTGTTGAGAAAAATGAATATCTTGAGATAGTATGCAGAATGCTGCAGATCATACCTTCAAATGTTGTTATCCACCGTCTGACAGGTGACGGAGATAAAAGAAAACTGATTGCACCCATCTGGAGCGGCAACAAAAAAGACGTGCTTAATTCCCTTTCGGCTATGCTGAAGACAAAAAATATCGTTCAAGGCTCGCAGATTTTATAAAATAAAAAAAATAATAAAGTAAAAGTACTTGACAATATTCTCTTTTAGTTATAAAATAAAATGCATAATGCGTTAGTATTTTCTTTTGCATTATTTCTGATTTCATCTTGACCTTTCAAACGGTCATTTATATTCAGATACCAAACAAAACTCACGGAGGTGTAAAAATTTATGACAACCGGTTTGGCAATTAGTCTTATTGTTGCCGCAGCCGTAGTTTTCGGTGTTGTAGGCTTTTTTCTTGGCGTTGTGCACAGAAAAAGAGTCGCCGAAGCTGCTATAGGCTCAGCTACAGAAGAGGCAAACAGAATTGTCAGTCAGGCTGTTTCTGAGGCTGAATCCAAGAAAAAAGAAGCCATTCTTGAAGCCAAGGACGAGATACATAAGCAGCGTACCGATCTCGAAAGAGAAATAAAGGAACGCCGTAACGAAGTCCAGAAGCAGGAAAGAAGACTCGTTCAGAAAGAAGAAAATCTTGATAAAAAATCAGACAACCTCGAAAAGAAAGAGGATGTTTTGAATAAAAAGATCAAAGATGCCGAAAGCAAGCTCACAGAGGTTGAAGCTCTTAAAAAGAGCCAGTTCGACATGCTTGAGAAAATTTCGGGCTTCACAAAGGAACAGGCAAAGGATTACCTTATTAAGAATCTTGAAGGAGAGCTTACTCATGAAAAGGCTCTCAAGATACTTGAAATTGAACAGCAGACTAAGGATGAAGCTGAGAATCTCGCAAGAGAGATCATTACTTCTGCTATCCAGAGATGTGCTGCTGACCACGCCGCTGAAGCTACTGTTTCGGTAGTTGCTCTTCCCAATGATGAGATGAAGGGCAGAATCATCGGCAGAGAAGGCAGAAATATCAGAACTCTTGAAACTATTACAGGTGTCGATCTTATCATTGACGATACACCCGAAGCTATCACAGTTTCCAGCTTTGATCCCGTCAGAAGAGAGATCGCAAGACTCACTATCGAAAAACTTATCACTGACGGCAGAATACATCCCACCCGAATTGAAGAGATGTACGAAAAGGCTAAGAGAGAGGTCGAACAGAGCATTAAGCAGGCAGGTGACAGAGCCGTTATTGACGCAGGTGTCAACGGTCTTCACGGAGAGCTTGTCAAGCTTCTGGGCAGACTCAAATACCGCACAAGCTACGGTCAGAATGTCCTTAACCATTCTCTTGAAGTTTCTTACATTGCAGGTCTTATGGCATCCGAGATCGGTGCAGATGTCAAGCTCGCTAAGAGAGCAGGTCTTCTTCACGATATAGGTAAGGCTCTTGACCATCAGTTTGACGGCTCACATATTGAGCTCGGCGTTGAATACGCAAAGAAATACAAAGAAAATGATGCTGTCGTTCATGCTATTCAGGCTCACCACGGTGACATTGAAGCAAAGACGATCGTTGCTTGTCTTGTTCAGGCTGCCGATGCAATTTCAGCCGCAAGACCCGGTGCAAGACGTGAAAATGTCCAGAATTACATCAAGCGTCTTGAAAAGCTCGAGGAGATCGCAACTTCCTTTAACGGTGTTGAGAAATCCTTCGCTATTCAGGCAGGCCGTGAAGTCAGAATCATGGTCAAGCCTGAAATTATTTCAGACGATCAGATGGTTCTCGTTGCAAGAGATATTGTCAAGAAGATCGAGGACGAACTTGAATATCCCGGTCAGATCAAAGTCAATATCATCAGAGAAAGCAGAGCCTGCGACTACGCAAAATAATCAATTCAGAAATTTTACCGGAGATTTTTTCTCCGGTATTTTTTTATGTAGATTTTTTCTCCGGTATTTTT
>CAZTFS010000046.1:0-17632 GCA_964613045.1 uncultured Eubacteriales bacterium | reverse complement strand
AACAACTGACGTTACAGGTGTTATCTCTCTTCCCGAAGGCACAGAAATGTGCATGCCCGGTGATAACGTTGTTATGGACGTTGAGCTTATCACTCCCATCGCTATTGAACAGGGTCTCCGTTTTGCTATCCGTGAAGGCGGCAGAACAGTTGGTTCAGGTGTTGTTACAGAGATCAACGAATAATATTCGTTAATTACTAACACAATTAAGGGTGTCGGGAAACCGACACCCGATTTTTTTTGCTTTCTATGCAAAAAAATGCCGGTGACACACGATCAACAGCATTTATTTTAAATTTATATCATCTGTCAGACCCAAAATATAGTCGGCAGAAACATTATAAAATTTGCAAAGGGTAATGAGGCTTTCTATTGGAAGACCTCTTTTTTTTATTTTCATACATAACGTAGGATGACGGGTGTAATCCGAATCAGCCTTAAAACGGTTGTTTTTAAGTCTTTTCGGTATTTCGGATTTGAAAGGCTGACGCATATCGGGAATTTTTAACGCATTATTGTGCCAAAAATTAATATTTTAAAGAAATACTTCCTTACAGGCAGCCGTGAAAAACACAGCTCCTTTTTTGTATTAAAAAAATATTCTAAACTCAATGTTTGGTTGATGGTTTTATAAAATAATTTTTCTGGTTTTCATTAAGTTATTGTTTGTATTGATAAACTCTCACATAATCAACTATAAAGTCTGTTATTTCGCCGCTTGTTTCAACTGATGGACCTGCCCAGCTTTTTGCAGGAGTACCGTTTTCACCACCGACCTCAACTGACAAAACTAAATATTCGGGAACTTGCGATGCACCGCCAAAATCCGTTCGTCCGCTTTCAATACCGTTGATGTAGAAAATATATTCGTCTTCGTTCCACTCAACACCGTAAGTGTTATATTGCTCGTAAGGGTCTCCGTGAATCAAAGGTGTACAGACATTGAACATCTGATGGTCCTCACCGTATCCGTCATAATGAATATTAGACGTTATTCGGTTGCGTTTTTCTTCATCTGTTTCAAATGAATATGCTGATTCTAAAATGTCAATTTCAGCACCGTCAGTACCGCTGCCATCAACATTGTTTACTCCTGAACAGGTCATCCAGAATGCAGACCACATACCGCTTCCTTTCGGAAGGATACATTTTACCTCAAAATATCCATAAGTTTGCGTAAACGAATATCTTGTATTTATTCCGCAGGAATACCAGCCAGGCAAACTGTTGTCGTCTATACCTTCAGGATAATAATCAGTTGAAATATGAAGATTTCCATCTTTCACACTTACTTGATTCATGTTCCAGTAACCACCTTTTCGGGTGACTGTTTCATTAGTTTTGAAGGAATGGGGGCTCCAGATTGAGGTATCAATGCTATCAGCGTCAAATTCATCAGCCCATACCAGCTCAAAGTCCTCTTTATGAGGAACACAAGGAACAAGCTCCGCCGTGCTCAGATACATAAATAAACTTGAAAATATTGCAATAACAGCATTGAATATAGAAACGATCATTGTCAAAGACATAGTATCACCTCTTGTTTTTTATCATATGGATCCGTTGTGATGTATTTGTAAACAAGTTAAAAATCGCAGCTGTATTTTTTATGGCTTTTCAAAAAATGATATTATTTTATTTAAATATCCTTCCAGTACCTCATTTGTGGTGTTGAATATCTCGTGCTTTGAGCCTTTTACATGAATAATTTCCGCATCTGCAACCTTTGATGCAAAAATGTCCTGATAAGATGAAATAACCTTTTTATCCTGTTCGGGCTGAAAAATAAGTACTTTTGCAGTTATTTTTTTGCATCTTTCATCGTCAAGAAGTCTGTCTGTCAGCTTCAGTGCTTCGTCAGTCCAGCCGAAAGACGGACCTGCCGTTCTGTAATCGGGCTCCTTGATTTTTTTTGCCATATAATAGTCAAAACGTGCTTTGCTTGTGTCACTGCTGTTTTCATAAGTTGCATCGGGGTTGAATTTGCACATTCCGGGAACGGATATGTGCTTCAGCGGCGTTGCACCTAACAGTCCCATAACTTTTTTTGCGATCGGAACGGGAACTCCCGTCTGAGCACATATCATGGGAGAGGATAACACCGCCTTTGTAAATACATCGTTGTGGAGCTGCAGATATTCAGCGGCAATACCACCGCCCATTGAATGACCGTAAATATACATTGGCAGATCAGCCGAGGGCTTTACGATCTGCTTTGTGAATACGTGCATATCTTCGATATAATCGGTAAATTTATCAATACAGACAGTTTCGTTCCTATTCTTAATACGGTAGGAATGTCCGTGTCCTCTGTGATCAACAGAAAAAACATTAAAACCGCTGTTTATAAAATAATAAGCCATTTCTCTGAATTTTTCCGCCGATTCGGTAAAACCGTGGGATATTACAATATTTGCTTTTGCATTGTCGGAAATATAGCACTCATAGTGGATGTTTTTTCCGTCAAATGATTCAAAAAAGCTGTCATTTCTTCTTTTTTCAAGAAATGGTTCGACTTGAGTTTCCATAATGTGTCTGAAATCAGATTCATCAATGGGAGTTACAATTTTTAACATAAAATCACCGTCTTGATTATAGCATAATTTTTATGAAAATGTAAATACCGCAAAGTATGGAAAAATCCGTAATGCGGCATAATAGGAATGATAATATATAATTCTTTACGGTGAACCGAAAGTCAAATTTATTGACAAAATAAGTTGATAGTATTATTATATATGTATATATTTCCGATCGGAGGAAAATTCTATGTTTGATTTTTTAAGAGTTGTTTCTGCTGTACCCGATGTTTCAGTGGGTGATGTGATATATAATACGGACAGAATAATTGAAAAATTATCTGAAATAAATGAAAAAAATGCGGATATCGCTGTTTTTCCTGAGCTTTGCATAACAGGTGCCACATGTCAGGATCTGTTTTTTCAGCGAAAACTCCTTGACGGGGCTAAAAATCAGCTTAAAAGAATTGCCGAGGAAAGTACAAAATATGATTTTGTGATCATTGTCGGTCTGCCTCTTGAAGCAGACGGAAAGCTTTTTAATTGTGCCGCAGTGATCGCAAACGGCAAGGTCTGCGGAATAGTTCCGAAGACTTTTATTCCCGAGCATAACGAATTTTGTGAACGCAGATGGTTTTCTTCCGCAAATGAGCTTGTTGCAGGCACAACAGACGTTGATCCCTGTGTTCCTGCGGGCAATAATATCATTTTTAACTATAAGGATCAGGTAAAATTCGGTGTTGAATTGGGTGAGGATCTTTTTGCACCTGTTTCAGCAGGTACATCACTTGCTCTTTCGGGGGCTGAAGTTATCGTCAGTCTTTCTGCAAGTAATGCAATCGTCGGCAGACGTGAATTTACAACAGAGACAGTAAAAAATCTTTCTGCGAAAAATATATGCGGTTATGTTTATGTTTCGGCAGGTGAGTGCGAATCAACACAGGATCTTATTTATTCCGGTCATTCGCTGATTGCGGAAAACGGAAGCGTTGTTGCTCAGAATTCAAAACCGGTCGATACTGATTACATTCTGTGTGCTGATATTGATATGGGAAAGATAAGGGCAGACAGACTGAAAAATAAAACAATGAGCGAAAGCTGTGCTGTTTTTGCATTGCCCGAAACAGTAAATGTTAAGATAAACGGAAAAACAAGCGAATTGCACGGTGACGGCAAAAATGCAAAAATAGCAAAGAGTCCCTTTATTCCCGAGGACAAAAATGAGTGTTCGGCACGCTGTACGGATATTTTTGAAATGCAGACAGCGGCTCTTAAAAAACGGCTTAAAATAACGGGAAGTAAAGCGGTAATAGGTGTTTCCGGCGGACTTGATTCAACACTTGCAATACTTGTAACCGTCAATGCGATGAAAGCTCTGGGCAGACCTGCATCAGATGTGATCGCCGTAACTCTTCCGTGTTTCGGCACTACGGACAGAACTTATAATAATGCATTACAGCTTATGAAGCTTCTTGGTGTTGATGCAAGAGAAGTCAATATTAAAGAGGCATGTACTCTGCATTGCCGTGATATCGGTCATGATATAAACAAACTCGACGTCACTTTTGAAAATGTTCAGGCTCGTGAACGCACACAGATACTTATGGATATAGCCTGTGAAGTCGGCGGCTTTGTTGTAGGTACCGGAGATCTTAGTGAGCTTGCATTGGGCTGGTGTACCTATAACGGCGATCACATGAGCATGTACGGTGTCAACGGAGATGTGCCGAAAACTCTGATAAGCAAGATTATTGAAACTCTTGTTGAAAATGACATTTTTCCGGGTTGCGGTAATGTTCTTACGGATGTTATTGCAACTCCCATAAGCCCCGAGCTGTTGCCGCCCGATGAAAAGGGGAATATCGCACAGCAGACAGAAAGCCTTGTCGGTCCTTATGCACTGCACGACTTCTTCCTGTTTTATGTGCTCAGATACGGTTTTTCTCCCAAGAAAATATATGCTCTTGCAATGTCGGCATTTAAGGATGATTTTGATCCCGAAACAGTGCTGAAATGGCTGAGAATGTTTTATAGACGTTTCTTTGCACAGCAATTCAAACGCAGTTGTATGCCCGACGGAGTTAAAATAGGCAGTGTAGGTCTTTCTCCCAGAGGTGACTGGAGAATGCCCACGGACGCCTCTGCAAATATCTGGCTTAAAGAACTTGATGAAATAGAATAAGGAAATTTGCCGTCAATTTGAAAATCAATGATTTATCGACTCTGCCGATAAATCATTGTTTGATCTCTACCACCGTATATCCCTCATTTTCGATAATTGCTTTGAGTTGAGCATCAGCAATGTCCTCAGAGAGTGTTACATAGGCACATTTGTCCTCAAGGCTTACGGTTGCCTGAATGCCGTCAACAGAATTCAGCACTTTGTCAACTCTTCCTGTGCAGTGGCTGCACATCATGCCTTCAATATAGATAGTCTTTTTCATTTTGATCGTCCTTTCTTTTGCAGACTCAGCCCCTTTTTTCGGGGCTGATTTTTTAAATTTTATAAATCGGAGTCTTAATGCGTTTGACACAACACATACAGAGCTGAGACTCATGCAGGCTGCCCCTATCATGGGATCGAGCTTGATGCCGAAGGGGATAAGCAGAACACCTGCTGCAAGGGGAATGCCCAGCGTATTATAGAAAAATGCCCAGAACAGATTTTGTCTGATGTTTCTTATTACAGCTTTGCTGAGTCTGACCGCATTAACGGCATCGTTCAGATCACTTTTCATAAGAACGATATCTGCTGATTCGATTGCGATGTCAGTGCCTGCACCGATCGCAATTCCCACGTCGGCACGGGTCAGTGCAGGGGCGTCATTTATGCCGTCACCGACCATTGCCACGGTCTTGTTTTGGTTCTGAAGATCTCTTATGACCTGCTCTTTTCCGTCGGGAAGCACATCTGAGATAACGTTTTCGATCCCTGCTTTTTCTGCAATGTGTTTCGCTGTTTTTGCGTTGTCTCCGGTCAGCATTATGACATCAATGTCCATATTTTTAAATTCGCTTACAGCCTGTGCACTTGTGGGCTTTATTGTATCTGCAAGTGCAATAATGCCGAGAAATTTTGAACCGCAGGCAAAGTATAGAGGTGTTTTTCCCTGTGAAGAAAGAAGCTCACCCTGTTTCTTCATTTTAGAAATGTCAATATTATTCTCCTGCATCATCAGAGCATTTCCTGCAAGGATAAAAGCCGATTCAGTTCTGACTTTTATTCCTCTTCCGGGAATGTTTTCAAAATCAGATACTGCAAGAGCTTCTGTTTTTTCAGCTTCAGCCTGTTGAACTATCGACTTTGAAAGAGGATGCTCCGATAGCTTTTCCGCAGAATAAGCAAACTGTAAAAGCTCCTTTTTGTTGCTGTCCGAAGCCGGAATAATATCTGTTACACGTGGCTGACCTTCTGTAACCGTTCCTGTTTTATCGAGTACAACAGTGTCGATCTTGTGAGCAGTTTCAAGACTTTCAGCAGATTTTATAAGAATTGAATTTGATGCACCTTTGCCTGTTCCCACCATAATAGCGGTCGGTGTCGCAAGCCCCAATGCACAGGGACAAGATATAACAAGGACGGAAATTGCAAGATCAAGAGCTAAGCTGAAATCGTTTTTAACAATCATCCATACAATAAAAGTCAGAACAGCTATAGCCATAACGACGGGAACGAAAATTCCGCTGACTTTGTCGGCGAGCTTGGCAATGGGAGCTTTTGAGGAGGCGGCTTCTTCCACAAGTCTGAGGATTTTTGAAAGTGCAGTGTCTTCTCCGATCTTTTCAGCTGTAAATTTTATATAACCGCTTTTGTTTACCGTTCCGCCGATAACCGTATCACCGACATTTTTTTCAGAGGGAATGCTTTCTCCGGTTATTGCCGATTCGTCAATATAGGTGTTGCCGTCAATAACAGTTCCGTCAACAGGGATGCTTTGCCCCGGACGGACTATGACGGTATCGCCGATCTTTACATCCTCAACAGATACAGTCATTTCAGTTCCGTTTCTTTCGACTGTTGCGGTGTCGGGGGAAAGTGCTATCAGCTTTGATATTGCATCGGAAGTCTTTCTTTTTGATCGGGCTTCAAAATATTTGCCTAATGTTATAAGGGTAAGAATCATTGCTCCCGATTCAAAATACAGGTTGTGGAGATATTCGTTTGCAGTTTCGGTGTTACCTGTGCCGATTGAATTTCCGATGACAAAAACAGAATAAATTCCGTAAAGGATTGCCGCAAGTGAGCCTGTCGCAACAAGAGTATCCATGTTCGGTGAGCCTTTGAACAGCGACCTGAAGCCTTTGATATAATATTTTCTGTTGACATATATTATCGGAAGAGTCAGCAAAAACTGAATAAAGGCAAAGGATACGCCGTGTTCGGTTCCCGTAAGGAAAGAGGGAAGAGGAAGAGATATCATGTGTCCCATCGCAATGTACATAAGTGGGATAAGACAGCAGAATGACACGATAAGGCGAACCTTCATTTCTTTGAGCTCATCGTTTTTGTCGGGCTTTTTTTCTTTCTTTTCGTTCTTTTCATTGAATACGGATGCACCGTAGCCTGCCGATTCAATTGCATTGATGATATCTTGCTCAGTTAAAATATTTTCATCGTATTCAGCAATCATTGAGTTCGTCAGAAGGCTGACCTCGCATGAGGACAGACCGTTAAGCTTTTTTACGCTTCTTTCTGCTGCTGAACTGCAGGCGGAACATGACATGCCTGTAATATTAAATTTCTGTTTCATTATTTACACCTTATTTCAGCTTTTTGATAAGCTCCACTGTTTCGTCAACGATATTTTCATCACCGTTTTTGATTTTTTCGCTGACACAGGTCTCAATATGATCCTGCAGAATAATATATCCCAGATTTTCAAGAGCTTTTTCGGCGGCTGATAACTGAATGATTATATCAGCACAATATCTGTCTTCATCTATCATTTTTTTGATTCCGCCAAGCTGACCGATTATTCTGTTGATTCTGTTATCGAGATTTTTTTTACATTTATCGCTTCGGGGCGTATTTTTGTGTTTACAGCAGCTATTGTTTTCAGGCATAATAGTATTATCCATAATATCACCGTTTATGATTATATACCCCCATGGGGTATATGTCAATAAATAATTTAAAGAATTTTGATAAAAATCTGTCACAAAATAAACAATTAGTTGATTATACTAATGAAATGATAAAAATTTTAGAAAATATAAAATGATTCTGAAATTTTATGTTACAAAATTGGTTTTCGATTGTTATTATTAGTAAAGACAATTGTAATTCTTGCCATACTTATACTATTCTCAGTTTTCTCCGTTACAACCTTTGCTGATGATATTTCAGTTGAGGATGAATACGGTGTTATGCCTTTCTTTACTTATGCATCAGCATGCGATTCCAAGCTTACACTCAATTTTACCAATGCGAAGATGACGGTTGAGGGTGTTTCCGTCGTTTATAGGTTAACAGTTAACGGGCGATCTGCTTAAATATACATCTGACGGCTGGTCATCCGTTTATACTTTCTCAAAGACATTAAACTCAAACAGATATACTGAGCTTTCATATTCAAGGCTTATCTCGGCAACTGCTGATTACTGTCTGAAGACTGTTGTGGTATTCTATATATCTGCTCATGCTGAAACCGCCACTCTGTACAGGTACAGTTGAGTAATTAATTAAATCTGCTTACAATACCAAGTTGGTATAGTGCACCGTTCAGTTATTTAACTGGCGGTGCACGTTTTTTTTATGACAATGCATAATATATGAAAATAATTTGTTTGTTTTATCAAAAAATTGTTTCAATTGTTGACTTGTTCATGTTTATATTTTATAATAATTTAAAATTAATTTAGAGGGGTAATCTTATGAAACTTCCTGATTATCATAAAAGTCTTGCCGAGCTTCATGTCGGCACCGAAAAACCGAGAGCATATTTTATTCCTTTTGACAGCAAGGAGAAGGCATTGAAGGGTGACAGAAATGAATCTGCCCGTCTGATGAACCTCTGCGGTGACTGGAAATTTATGTTCCGGAACAGCTTTGAGGATATTGACTGTGAATTTTACAGTTCCGATTTTGATATTGCAGCCTGTGACGAAGAAAAAGTTCCGGGTTGTTTTCAGCTTTATAAAAACGGTAAATATGACAGACCCTTATACTCAAATCTGATGTATCCGTTCCCCACTGATCCTCCTCATGTTCCTGATGAGAATCCTTGTGCTGCTTACATGAGAGATATTTATGCAGATGATGAAATGCTTACAAAGGAAAATATAATCACTTTTGAAGGTGTTTCCTCCTGTTTTTATTTATGGGTGAACGGTGAATTTGCAGGATACAGCCAGGTAAGTCATTGTACAAGTGAATTCAATATAACAGATAAACTTCATAAGGGTAAAAACCGTATTGCCGTTCTTGTTGTAAAATGGTGTGACGGCTCTTATCTTGAAGATCAGGATTGCTTCAGATTATCGGGTATATTCAGAGAAGTTTATATCCTTTCAAGAGATAAAAACCATATAAAAGATATTGAAGTAAAACAACAGTTCAGCGAAGGTTATTCAAAGGCAACTCTTGATGTGAAATGTGAAATTAAGGGTGAAACTGCGATCAGCTATGAGCTGTATTCACCCGACGGTCACATTGTTTCTTCGGGCGATGCCGCCGGTAATTTCAGCATCGATATTGATGCTCCCGTTATGTGGAATGATGAAAAGCCTGAGCTTTATATGCTTCTTATTTATGCAGGAGACGAAATTATCCCTGTCAGAACTGCACTTTGCGAAAAAATCATAAAAGACAAGAAATTCCTTATTAACGGTAAGGCTGTTAAGCTCAGAGGTATAAACCGTCACGATTCCTCACCCGACAACGGCTACACTGTCACGCTTGAAGAAATGAAGCGAGATCTTATGATGTTCAAGGCTGCAAATGTTAATGCCATAAGAACATCACATTATCCCAATGATCCGAGATTTTTAGAGCTTTGCGATATCTACGGCTTTTATGTGATAGATGAAGCTGATATTGAAACTCACGGTATGGGTTACAATACAAGAGATGATTGGGACTGGATGCGTTGGTCTATGCTTTCCACGGTTCCCGAGTGGAAAGAGGCTTATGTTGACCGTGCTCAGAGACTTTACGAGCGTGACAAGAACCACGGCTGTGTGGTCATGTGGTCACTGGGAAATGAAAGCGGTTGCGGTGTGAATCACCGTGCAATGAGAGAGTATATAAAATCACGTAACGAAAATGCCATCGTTCACTATGAAAATGCTCATCTTGAGTTTACTGCTGTTCCCGAAGGAGAGTGCTTTGCCGATATTTCCGACGTGGAAAGCAGAATGTATCCCGGGTATCAATATACCGAAGACTATCTCAATGACGAACGGTATGATAAGCCCTTCTATATGTGTGAATATGTCTGCTCAATGTCAACGGGTAATGTTTATCCTTTCTGGGAGCTTGTGGATAAGTATGATAATTTCTGCGGCGGTTGTATATGGGAGTTTTCTGACCATGCGGTGAATTTCCCCGATGAAAAGGGTAATCCCAGATATTATTACGGCGGTGATTTCGGAGATTTCCCCAATGACGGCATCTGTTGTATTGACGGAATGGTTTTTGCTGACAGAACTCCACGTCCCGGATATTATGATATGAAAAAAGTTTATGAGCAGTTCAGAGGTTCATTTGATAACGGTGAACTGACGGTTAAAAGCGTAAGGTGTTTTACTTCACTTTCGGATTTCGGGGCAAAATGGACTCTGACAAGCGGCAAAGACGTGCTTGCAAGCGGTGAGATTCAAGCTCTTGATATTGAACCTCTTTGTGAAAAGACTTATAAGCTCTTTAATATGTCTGATTTCGATTTTTCGGGAGATTGCTTCCTGACGGTCAGTATTTATCAGAACAACGACACCGAATGGGCTGAAAAGGGCTATGAAACAGGCTTCCTGCAGTTTGAGATCGAAGCGGAAAAGAGAACTGAAGACAAAAAAACATCACCCGTGATCTGTACGGAGGAAGACCGCTTTGTAACCGTCAGATGCGGTGAAAATGAATATGTATTTGACAAGCCCTACGGCAGAATAAGCTCAATTGCAAGAAACGGTGAACAGCTTCTCGTTGCTCCTGCAAAGTTTAAGATATGGCATGCCCCTGCTTACAACAGAGGCTCTGTTGACGAGTGGCAGCTTAATCATTTTGATCATGTGGCACAGAAAACGTATCGTACTGAAGTCAATGTCAACGACAATAATGTCGTTATTGATACAGATGTTGCTTTAGGTGGCCCTGCAAATCCGCCTGTTATTAAGATGAACGTAAAATATATCTTCAACAGCGACGGAACATTTGATATTGAGGCAAAAGGAACTGTCCGTGAGAATGTTCCCGTGCTTCCCAGACTCGGTATTGAATTTGCCATGAATGATGCTTGTGAAGTTATCCGTTATTTCGGTCTCGGTGAGATCGAGAGCTATCCTGACCGCTGGAAGGCATGCCGTTACGGTGAATATGAACTGACAGTCACCGATAACTTCATTCATTATGTGCGTCCCCAGGAAAATTCCTCTCATTACAGAACAAGACGGGCTGATGTGGGTAAAGAAAACGGTGCAGGTCTCCGTGTTATCGGCAAGGGAATTAAGGATTTTTCCTTTAATGCTTCTCATTATTCCGCTGAACAGCTTACTCAAAAGGCTCATGATTTTGAACTGGAAAAAGAAGAGTGTACATATTTTAACATCGACTGGAGATTTACGGGATTTGCAGAAAGCAAAGAGTTTGATACTCCCGAGAATAAACGCCTGCTTGATGATAAAGAATTTGCATTCGGATTTAAGATCGAACCGATCGAGATGTAAACAGCAGAGCTGATTATGACAAACAAAGAAAAATGCATAAGGGAATGCTGTAGCTTCACGGTGTTGCCGTCGGTGATAATATGTTTGTCGGTGCAGTCAGTATAGCGACAAAAGATATTCTGTCAAACGTTGTCACTGTGGGCAATCCCTGTCGTTTCTTGCGTAATGTCAACGGACATGATAAATAATTTTATTTTAGGGATTGCAAGATTGACAGAAATAATTTATAATGTAAATGTTAATATGTTGAGAGGAGCTAAAAATCTCTATGAAACATCCTGAAATCGTTCAAAAAATGACTCTGGAGCAGAAAGCATCTTTTGTTTCAGGCTTTAACTACTGGCAGCTTGAGAAATCCGAGGAATTAGGTCTTCCTCAGATCATGGTTACTGACGGACCTCACGGTCTTCGAAAAAAGAATCCCGATAAAAAGGCATCTGACGGTGTCGGTTTGGGTAACTCAGTACCTACCACATGTTTTCCGCCTGCTGCAACATCCTCCTGTTCATGGGACCCCGAACTTCTTAAGGAAGTGGGTGTTGCCATAGCAGAGGAAGCACTTAAAGAACAGGTTTCCGTTGTTCTCGGCCCCGGCACAAATATAAAGCGTTCTCCCGTATGCGGCAGAAACTTTGAATATTTTTCAGAAGATCCTTATCTTGCAGGTAAATGCTCCGCAGGCTTCGTAAACGGCGTTCAGTCAAAGGGTATAGGTACTTCACTTAAACACTTTGCCTGTAACTCACAGGAAGCTTTCCGTATGGTTATTAATGAGGTTGTGGATGAGCGTGCTCTTCGTGAGCTTTATCTTACGGCTTTTGAGATATGCGTCAAGGAAGCACAGCCCTGGACAATAATGAATTCTTACAACCGTATCAACGGTGTGTATGCATCTCAGAATGAACATCTTCAGGAAGAGATACTCAGAAATGAATGGGGCTTTGAAGGTCTTCTTCTTACTGACTGGGGTTCATCTGTTGACCGTATCCCCGGACTTAAGAACGGCACTGACCTTGAAATGCCCTCATCTGCCGATATCAATACAAAGAAGATCATCGCAGCCGTACAGAGTGGTGAACTCGACGAGGCTATACTTGACAAGCGTGTTGATAATGTTGTCAATCTTATAGTGAAGGCTAAGAAAGTTCTTGATGATAAGCATACATACGACAGAGAAGCACATCATGCTATTGCATGTAAGGCTGCAGAAAATTCAATGGTCCTTCTTAAGAATGACGATAATATTCTGCCTGTTAAAAAGGGTCAGAAGATCGCTGTTATCGGTGAGCTTGCTGCATCGCCCAGATTCCAGGGTGCAGGTTCTTCAGTTATCAATCCCACTATGCTTGACAATGCACTTGATGAACTTAAGAAATTGGGTGCAGATGTAATCTACGCAAGAGGCTACGTGAAAAACAAAGATGCTGTCGATGTTGCTCTTGTGGAGGAGGCAGTCAATGCGGCAAAGAGTGCCGATGTTGCTCTTGTTTTCGCAGGTCTTACAGATGAATTTGAAGGCGAAGGCTACGACAGAGTAAATATTGAAATGCCCAACTGCCATAACGAGCTTATCTCCGCAGTTGCAAAGGCTAACGCAAATACTGCAGTTGTTCTTGCCGGCGGTTCCGTTATCCGCATGCCTTGGGTAAACGAAGTCAAGGGTCTTCTTAATGCAGGTCTCGGCGGTCAGGCTGTAGGCAGTGCAACAGCAAGAATACTTACAGGTGTTGTTAATCCCTCCGGTAAGACAAGTGAAACATATCCTCTCACATTTGAAGAGAATCCTACATTCGGTAACTATCCCGGCGGACCTGTTACAAGTGAACACAGAGAGTCTGTATATATCGGCTACCGTTACTACGATACAGCTAAAAAGGATGTGCTTTTCCCCTTCGGCTACGGTCTTTCCTACACAACATTTGAATACAGTGATTTAAAGGTTTCTGCTGATTCTGTTAAGGATACAGATACAGTTACCGTTTCTTTCAAGGTTAAGAATACGGGTAATGTTGACGGTGCAGAAGTTGCACAGGTCTATGTTGCCGATAAGGAATCCACCATTTTCCGTCCCGTTAAGGAGCTTAAGGGCTTCAAGAAAGTTTTCCTTAGTGCAGGAGAGGAAAAGGAGGTTGAGCTTCAGCTCGACAAACGTGCATTTGCATTCTTTAATGTTGAGATAAATGACTGGATGGTTGAAACCGGTGAGTTTGATATACTTGTTTCTGCATCAAGCCGTGATGTGGAGCTGAGTGCAACTGTGACCGTAGAATCAACTGTTGATGCAAAGATCCCCGATTACAGAGAGGCTGCACCTGCATATTACACAGCAGATGTCAGCGGTATGAACGGCGAACAGTTTGCCGCAATTTACGGAAGTGAGCTTCCTTCATCAGAACCTGACACAACAAAGAAGATCGACATATACTGCTGTCTTAACGATGCAAGACATACAAAGTGGGGCGGCAAGATATGTAACCTTATTGAAGGTATGATGTCAAAGATGGGCTCTGCTGAAAACGGCGACGGAAAAATGCTGGCTGCAATGGCAACACAGATTCCCATCCGTAACTTTATGGCTATGAGTATGGGCGTTTTCTCACCGAAGATGGCAGATGGTCTGCTGATGATCCTTAATGACGGTGAATCCGGTGCAAAGGGTCTCGGTAAGATTCTTGCGGGAATCCCCAAGGCTCTGACACTTCTCCCCGCACTTCTTAAATCAATTTAATCTTAAAAAACTCCCGAAATCTCGGGAGTTTTTTTGTTGTATTATTTTACTGTTATTCCGCCGACGAAATACTCGTCAAATTTGCCGATAAATGTGTTGTTCTCAGCGAGGATCGAAGACTCATCGGGATTATTGGTAAGGATTCCTGTGCATTTTTCTTTATCTGATTTTGAAATAAAGGCGTTTCCTGCAATATCAACATTATATACTTTTTCCATAAAGGTGATAAAGCCACGGCTTCTCTCTTCATTTCCCGAAAGCCCCGTAAAGACATTGTTGTATATTTTTATGTCATTGTGTGCATCGTTGCCGTGATGACCGATTGCCGTAAAACCGCCGCATTTGAATATGCAGGAAGCTATTTTAATGTCACAACAGGGTGTTTTGTCTTTTGAAAAATCAATCAGCTCGTCATTACAGTTGTATACAGGTCCGTAAGTGCCCGCAGCAGGAGCATCAAGCTGTATCAGTTCACTTGTCAGATCTTCACGCATTGCAGTGTAGGTCGGACCGTCAAAAACACAGTCGAGGACAAGTGCATCTTTTGTGGAATTAAGCTCGATACAGTGCCAGTATGCACAGTGAACGAAGGT
The DNA here is from genome assembly GCA_964613045.1 of uncultured Eubacteriales bacterium. Classification (GTDB taxonomy): domain Bacteria; phylum Bacillota; class Clostridia; order Oscillospirales; family Acutalibacteraceae; genus UBA1081. The sequence continues at coordinate 2,912 of CAZTFS010000046.1, read as the reverse complement.
GCAGTTTTTAATGGTGATATTGTTGCAGTGTACAGTGTTTAAAATAGTTATCTTTTCTGTAAGTGAAGCATTTCCGTCAAAAATACCGCCGGAAATCACAACGTCATGGGTTCCGTCATATCTGCCGACATCAGGCTCGGAATAAGCTGCAAGCATATATCTCGTAAGAGGCTCGCAGTCTGCCGAACGGAGTAAAACGGCTTTATCGGAGAATTTCAGCCACTGATTTGAATAGAATATCAGACAGTGGGAGATAAGATATGTACCGTCAGGAAAATAAATTGTGCCGCCGTCCTTCATCTCATCAAGACAACGCTGTATAGCTTTTGCATCGTCATGTATACCGTCTGCGTAAATGTCATCTGTCTGTCCGATATCTAAAAACTTCACTGTGATCATCTCCGTGTTTTTTTATAATTTAATTTTAGTATAGTTGTATGTGGCTTGTCAATAAAAAAAGAGGTCTTTTCGCAGACCCCAACATATTAATAGTATCAAATATGTTCTTGTAAGTCAATAGTGTAAAGGATATTTTGTATAAAATCTGCGTGTTGCATAAAAATAAAATGTGAATATTGTATAATATTCCGTCTTGTAAAATGTGAAATTGTATGCTATTATAAAGACACAGAAAGGGTGATACCAATGTACAGGTAAATCCTTAAGGCTTAAAAAATAAATAGGCCTGAAGATGCAGTTCATAAAAGATAAACATTCCGGGACAGAAATTTTAAAAACGAAGAAAAATAGAAAAGAAGGAAACGGTTTCGGAACAGAGAAGTAAAAAAATGAAAACTGCATCAAAAATCTGTAGAAAGAAGCAGGTACACAAAAAGATGTTAGATACAAAGAGTGAACAGAAATAACCCTCGGCTGTGGATTCCAAGAAGGAAACGGTCGAGGGTATTTCTCTTTTTGTTTTTTTGTTGACATAGTGCTTAATTTCAGCTTGGTATTGACATTTTTATAACAAAGTATTACAATATAAGTGTACTCCTGACAGAAAGATGTTCTGACTGAAAGGCGACAGATTATAATATTGTAATTGTATTATATTGCCGTGTCTTTCTGCATCTTATTTTGCGGAAAGGCACTTTTTGGTTGGTGGTAATTATGGCAGAAAATAAGGAAACAAGAGTTGCAGTTATGGGGATCATCGTTGAAGATACAGATTCAACGGAGGGTCTTAATGCGATTCTTCATGAATACGGAGAGTTTATCATCGGGCGAATGGGTGTTCCGTATCGTGAAAAGAATATAAATATTGTCAGTATTGCTCTTGATGCCGCACAGGATACTATTTCCGCAATGTCGGGAAAAATCGGTAAACTGAACGGTGTCAGTGTAAAAACTGCTTATTCAAATGTAGTATCCTATGGAAAATAAGGTTGCGGAGCTTATAGAAAAGCTCGAAAATGAACATTCTTTAAGTCTTGAAGAGTACGAGAGTCTTATAGAAGCTGAAAATGAAGAAATTGCACTGATCCTTGCCGAAAAAGCAAGAAAGGTCCGTGAAAAAATATACGGCAAAGCAGTATTTATAAGAGGGCTTATCGAGATCGGAAATGTATGCAAAAATGACTGTCTTTATTGCGGCATAAGACGAAGCAATAAGGATTGTGACCGTTACAGGCTGTCGGAAGCGGAGATACTTGAATGCTGTGATGAAGGATATTCACTGGGTTTCAGAACTTTCGTCATGCAGGGCGGTGAGGACACATATTTCAGCGATGAGCTTATGTATAATTTAATAAAAAAGATCAAAACGAAATATCCTGACTGTGCTGTGACGCTTTCACTTGGCGAAAGAAGCTATGAAAGCTATAAGCTGTTGTATGAAGCGGGTGCGGACAGATATCTGCTCCGTCACGAAACTGCCGATAAAGACCATTATGAAAAGCTTCATCCTGAAGCAATGTCTTTTGAAAACAGGATGGAATGTCTGAAGAATCTCAAGGAAATAGGCTATCAGACAGGCTGCGGTTTTATGGTAGGGTCACCTTTTCAGACGAATAAAACTCTTGCAAAGGATTTGAAATTTATTGAGGAATTTAAGCCTCACATGTGCGGTATAGGTCCGTTTATTCCCCATAAAACAACACCTTTTAATTCCTATCCTGCAGGAAGTGCGGATAAGACCTGTTATCTTTTATCAATAATAAGGCTTATTCAGCCCAATATATTACTTCCGTCCACAACAGCACTGGGGACTGTGCTTTCTGACGGACATAAAAGGGGACTGAAATGCGGTGCAAACGTAATAATGCCCAATCTTTCACCTGTTTCGGTACGAAAAAAATATGAGCTTTATGATAATAAAAAAAGTATGGGCGATGAAGCAGCACAAGCTGTTGAAAATATATCAAAAAATGTAAGATCCGCAGGTTACTTTATTGTGACCGATCGAGGAGATATTAAGAAAGGATTTTGATAATATGGCTATTTACGATCCGAAATCACTTAAAGCAGAAGAATTTATCAATGATGAAGAAATTCGTGCGACTCTTGAATATGCTGATGCAAACAAAAATAATGTTGAGCTTATTGATGCAATTCTTGAAAAAGCACGTCCCCGAAAAACAGCAACAGGTTGTGTCTGTAACGGACTTACTCACAGGGAGGCTTCCGTTCTTCTTGCCTGTGAAATTCCTGAGAAGGTCGAGCAGATCTATAAGATCGCAGAGGAGATAAAGCTTGCATTCTACGGCAACCGTATTGTAATGTTCGCTCCGCTGTATCTTTCAAACTACTGTGTTAACGGCTGTCTTTACTGCCCGTATCATCTGAAAAACAAGCATATTGCACGTAAAAAGCTTACTCAGGAGGAAGTTCGTGCCGAGGTTATCGCTTTGCAGGATATGGGACACAAGCGTCTTGCCATTGAAGCGGGTGAAGACCCTGTAAACAATCCT
>CAZTFS010000045.1:0-17873 GCA_964613045.1 uncultured Eubacteriales bacterium | reverse complement strand
AGCCTGCCTTCGTTCCGAAAAGCTGAATGTCGCCCTCAGGATTTTTTATGTTGAGCGAAAATGCGGCTTCGATGCTCAGAACAGCTCCGTTATCAAAACGTATCATTGCGGATGCAAGGTCTTCAACGTCACAGATGTCGCCTTTTTTTGCATCGGCAGCTTTGTAGCCCTTTGTTTTTATTGTATCGGGTCTGTTTAGGAGCTTTTGGAATGTAGCACCGTAGACCGATACGGGCTGAGGACAACCTAAAAGATATCTTACAAGGTCGATAACATGAACGCCAAGGTCGATAAGCGGACCGCCGCCTGAACGTGACTTGTCGCCGAACCAACCGCCCGGATTTCCGTTTCTTCTTAAGTATGTTGCCTTTGCGTAATAAATATCGCCGAAGTTACCGGCTTGAATAAAATCTTTAACGACCTTGCAGTCATTGCCGAAACGTCTGACAAAACCTATCTGCAGGAGCTTACCGTTTCTGTCGGCAGCCTCTTTCATTTCCATAGCTTCCTTTGCGTTGATAGCCATGGGCTTTTCGCAGATAACGTGCTTTCCTGCATTGAGTGCAGCAATAGAGCATTCAGCATGAGCACTGTTCCATGTCGTAACACTTACAATGTCGATCTCGGGCAGAGCCTTGAGCATTTCGTTCTTATCGGTAAAACAGCGTGATTTGTCAACGCCGTACTTTTCCGCTTTCTGATAAAGCCTTTCCTCGTTTATATCGCAAAAAGCGTAAAGCTCAACATTGGGATTGTTTAAATATCCGTTTATGTGTTCCTGACTGATGCTTCCCACGCCGATAACGGCAGCTTTTAATTTGTTCATTTGTATAACCTCCTTAAAATCCATCTTAAATATTATCAGAAATAAATGGCTAATGCAATATTTTTTTGTAATATTATTGAAAAACCAAAAAAGAAGTAATATAATAACTTAAAAGTGAGGTAATTGAAAAATGAAATATCTATATGAAGCACATTTTCACACGTCGGATGTAAGCACATGTGCACACATCAGTGCCGAAGCAGCAGCAGAACTTTATAAAAATGCAGGATATTCGGGAGTCGTTGTCACCGATCACTTCTCTTCGGACTGTTTTGAGAATAAATATCCCGGTGATACATGGACAGAGAAGATTGACTATTTTCTGCGTGGTTATCACAATGCAAAAAAATGTGCAACTGAAACATTCTCGGTTATGCTCGGCATTGAACTTCGTTTTCCCGAAAACGATAACGACTATCTTGTTTACGGTATTGATGAACAGTTTCTTTATGACCATGAAGAGATCATCACCATGAATGCAAAGCAATTCAAAAAGCTTGCGGAAAAGAATCAGCTGACTGTTATTCAGGCTCATCCTTTCAGAATCGATTCAACCATAACAAATCCCAGATATATTGACGGTATCGAGATATATAACGGAAACAGAAGACATGATTCATCCAATAATATCGCAGAAATGTGGGCAAAAAAACACGGCTTCATAACCACCGCCGGATCAGATTTTCATGAATATGAAGATCTTGCAAGGGCAGGAATGGCATTCGACCGTGCTGTTAAGGATGTCAAGGAGTTCAGAGCTGAGCTTCTTGCAGGCAGATATGAGCTGAAAAAGCTTAATTAAAAAATTTTTCTGCAAGTTCCTTTACTTTACAGATCTCATCCTTTTGTAAAGCAGATATCTTGTCAGTGTTTGAAAATAAATAAATTCCTTCAAACGAAGCAGACAGCTCAATAAAGGCTATTCTGCTTTGTTTTTCGATTACATCAACAGAAAATTTTCCGCTTTTACCGCATGTGGCAAGTACAAAGCCTTTACGGTCAAAGGCGGGATTTTTATATTTTTCATCGCTGTAATAAGGCTGTAATCTGTCTAAAAAAGCCTTCATCGGGGCAGGGAAGGAGTAGCAGTATACAGGGGAGGCAAAAATAATATACTCACATGAAAGAATATCGTCAATTATCATGTCAGTATCATTCATTCTGCACTTTTTTGCTTTTTCACAGTATCCGCAACCCGTACACGGTGCCACGTTTTCTCTATACATATTATATACGGTGATTTCATGAGGACATTGTGACATAAAAATATTCGTAAGATAAGCCGTATGCCCGTCACTGTTGGGGGACGCATTGAGAAGTACAACTTTTGACAATTTTATCAGCCCTTTTTATCGTTTCGTTTTGCTTTGCTTATAGCGGAAATACAAATAAGAGACAATAGAGAATACGAACAGTACAAAAGCGGCGTAAAATACAGCATATCTGTTAACTATTCAATATTGTCTATTATCTCTTATCTCAGGCAAGCTTCTTGCCGCTTTTGGTGCCGGTGACCGGGGTCGAACCGGTACGGTATCGCTACCAACGGATTTTGAGTCCGTCACGTCTGCCAATTCCATCACACCGGCACATTTGCTCGGATATTATAACCCACTTACATATAAAAATCAAGTATTTATTATATTTTTCATCATAATGCATAAAAGTGGGGTATATATTATGTTAAAAAATTGAAAAAAATTATTTATTTTTAATTTTTTTTAAAATCATCTTGAAAAAAATACATGTTTTGGCTATAATGATTATGACTAAAACTGGCGGTAATATTGCTTCTGATCTATGAACAAAATGTTACCGACAAAAATTTGAAACAGAAAAATAAGGAGTTGATTGAATGAAGCTTATCAGGAAGACACTCTGTGTGCTTTTGGCTGCTGTCATGATGATAACCGGACTTTCTGCGGGACTTGTCGGTTTTGCAGCAAATGCAGATCTGACAAACTCATACAGAGCGTTTGCTTATTCTTTCTTTAACAAAACTACCGACACTACACTTGGTTCAAATAAATATGTTGTTACCAAGGATGATGCCGGCGTGCCGTCAATGACGATTCTCGGCGACCTTGATTACTACACTACTTCAACTGAATCCGGAAGTTATGAGTATCAGGATGAGATCGGCGATTCAGGTGCTATCCGTTCCGTATCTTATACCCATAAGGTAACGGCGAAGGACGACGGCAACTATACCATCAGAAACGCTACAAATACATTGCTTGGTATTGTTGATAACATAATCAGCTATGAATACGGCGTCGGTCTTTACAGCATTCCTTTGCTTATAGAGGAAATGTCTGAACAGCTCCGTCTTTTCAAGGGTGATGACGGTGAGTATCTTTTCCTTGACGGTTATACATACTATACCAACAGTGTGGGTGATATTGTAGCCCGTTCTGCGGAGAAGACATACACTGTTGAGGACGATGGCGACATTTTATATAATACCGTAATGACGGACGATCTTGATGAAGAAGCTGCAGAGCTTCAGGCAAAGATCGAATCAGGTGAGTATGCAGCTCAGACTCTTTATGAGATCTGTCATGTTGACACGATCGTCAAGTACATCTGCGGTAACTGCGGCAGTGTAAACTCCGGTAACTGGTTCCATGATTTTGAGTTCTGCATTTATACAGATGAAGAGACAGTTCTTCTTTCTGAAGGTGCGAACCTGAAGAATGCAAATCTTACAATGTATACAACATCTGTTATCTGGACAAACGGCAGACAGTTTGATGACTCAGGTCTTAATGCTCAGTATTTTAACTACGGCTATACGAAAACTGAAAGTACATCAGTAAGCACCGTAAGAGTTAACCTTAAGAAGCTTGACTCTCAGCTTAATACATATTTCAGTAAGTATTATGCAACAAACGTGCTTGACTACGCTACAAACGATGTACTTATCAATAAATATTATCCCGACATTATAACAAGCAGCAGTGTTGACAGTCTTGCCGTATTTGAGAGCATTTCAGATGCCGCAAAGATAGCGGTTTTCGGTCAGCGTGCGTACAGCTATGTTAACCTTGTAACACAGCTTACTCCGATTGTCGGTAATGTTAATGTTGACGACTACACACCTGTCCATACATATGAAAAGTATACCGACAGATACGGTAATAATGTGGAGTTCAAAGTTACTACCGAAAACATTACTTCTCTGATAAGTAATATTGACGCTCTTCTTCAGAATCCTGCGATCACAAAGGTTCTTTCCATGTTCCTTGATCTTTCCGATTTCGGTATTGATATTGAAGCCTACGGCAATGCAACTCCTCAGGAAGTTCTTGTTATGGCTATTGAGAATATGGTCTTCAGTGATGATATCGTCAATATGCTCATTGAAATGATCTATCCCATGATCACAAATCTTCTTGATGAACTTCTTACCGATGCTTTTATTAACAATATGCTGGAAGGTGTATGGAGCAGTCTTGATAACCTTGTTAATTCTCTTGCCGATAACGGTTCAAGCTGGAACGCTATTATTTACGGTACATTGGCAGCTAACGGTATTATGCTTACTCCCGCAGGTATGGCATGGTGCTGGAACGAGTACGGATACACAACCGATACTCAGTATACCTCCTTCTGCGATATCAAGGGCATGCACGATATGCTCAAGGCTGCCAAGGGTGGTAAGACATCGGACGGTGTCGGACATGAGACAGGTGATTACTATGCTATCGGCTGTCAGTACGATGAATATTACCTTGATCACTGGAGAGATGTTGACTGGAGTCAGATGGTATGGAATATCAACGGCAGTAAGGATAAGTTCCTGTTAGCCCTTGACGCTGCTCTCGCTCCTCTCGCTCCCTTGCTTGCAGTTCTTTTGGGTGACGCAGAAGCAGACTGGATCGTTACATCTGTTATTGGTATCAATATTCACCTTGTTCTTAACGAAGGCGAGACTTTCCATCTTTATAATGATGTTCTTGTTCCCCTCTTTGAAACATTAGGCATTTCTATGGATGATGAGAAGCTTATATCCGGTTCGCAGTTTGAAACTAATGCAGAAGCATTGCAGTCTATAAGTACCAGAACAGGTACGACCATCGCTACCTTCCTTAATGACGGTATTCTTAGTCCTCTTCTTAATTGGATTACACAGGAGTTGCTTGAAGATCCCATTCAGACTGTAATGACTCTTCTTCCCAACCTTTCCTATTATCTTACATCGGGTGCATTGCTTGCATCTATCAGAAATATTGAAATTCCTATCAAGATCTCTATCGGTACGATTGCCACCATAAAAGTTTATACACTCAATATTGCCGAACTTCTCGGCGATGCACTTGACTTCCTTACCTCATTGCAGGGCGTCCTTGGTCTTATAAACTTCGGCGTTGACACGGGCAAGGGACTTGTCGGTTACTACAGTACGGATCCCAAGTATAACTACATGGTTCTTACTCCCGATTCTGCAGGCTTTGACGGCGGTATTTATAACGTACCCGCAGAAACAGCATATATGAATACTTTCGGTGCTATGAACCTGTATCAAAACTCTGAGTATAATACTCGGGTATCAGCTATGGATGATGAGGGTAACTTTACCGATTACGCAATAAGAAACGTTGTCGGTTACTACAATTCCGAATCACAGAAGATAGTTGACAGTGTAGGTGTACGACCGGAGCTTTATACTGCTCTTAAGGAATACTATGTTTATGTTGTTAATAATGAGTATTTTGATCCGGACAGCGGCTCGATCATTCAGACAACATCGACATACAAAGTTCTTGACACTTCTTACATTCCCGCAGAGTATGTTGCCTCCGCACAGCTTGTACAGTCTTATGCGACGATTGAAGAAGATATTGCATTGCCTGCAATTATGGACTATAAGCTTCAGGCTTGCGGTACATTCACAAACATAAACTCTGCAAGAAACCTTAACGGTACATTCTCGATGACTGACAGAGAAGGTAATACGATCAGCTGGGCAAGCGGCTCAAGACCTTATGTTCAGATGACTGTTACAGATCAGAAAGGTACACAATATGATTCTTATGGTCTTGTATTCCTCTTCCTTCTTCGTTACATCCTTTCAGCACTCGGCTACAGCGGATATTCAAACGGAGAGTTTGTAAGTGAGTACACCCTTCTTGATGCCTTCGGTCTTGATGATGAAGCACTCGGCGATGAGCTTATAAGCGGTCTCGGACTTACATTAGGTGATATCATTTACCACGTATGTCTTAACCCCGATGATATTATTGCTGCATTGTTTGAGCTTCTTATCGGCGGTGAGGAAGGCTCACTCTATGCACTCAATGAACTCGGCAATGTTATAGCCGGTAAAGATTACTCCTACGCTCCCGAGTATATGGAAACATATGCTGAGGAAATTCTCGAAGCAGCAGATGAGCATGACGACTATCAGTACGGTACAGCAGTTCTTTACAATGAGTATTGGGCTCGTGAAGATGCTGAGTATGTTGTTGATAACCTTGACGATATCGTTGAAAATGTTCTCGCTATGCTCAAGCTTGATGACATGAATTCACTTTCAGGTCTTCTTGAGGATATGCTTGCTGAGTACGTATTCAACAATGAAATGGTTACAATGATCGTAAGCATGGTTTACACGCTGCTCGGCAGTATGGATTTCGACATCGGAACACTGCTCAAAGAGCTACTCGGTGTTGATTATTCCAAGCAGGCACTCCTTGATTCTATTGCATACATGTTTAGGGATGTTGATTATACTCAGATCGAGATGTATAAGAAGCTTCTGGCACAGGTAAACAGTAAGAATTATGAATATACGGATTATTCCTTCTCTTACGCCACCATTGACCGTGAAACAGGTGAGGAGATAGTAGGCGACTCCTTCGACTGGGGCTTCAATAATCCTGAAGTAACAGCTAAATACTCCAATTCTGAGATATTCCTCAGAGCACTTTCCGCAGCATTCGGTCCTTTCTCCATCCTTGTTGAGTATATCTTCATGGGTGAGGATATCAACCTTCTCAATATCGTTCATATCCCCATGTATGAAATCTATCAGTACGCATGGATTCCTCTTATGGAAGCTCTCGGTGCAACTACAGGACTTATTTCATTCAGAGATTATTACACTTATGTGTTTGCAAATACTGATGATAAAAACGGCGACGGTATTGAAGGCGGCACTTGTGCATTCTATTATCTTCTTGCTCCTATCGTAAGATTTGCAGATAATATCGTTGCATCTCCCATTGAAACGATCCTCGGAATGATTCCCAATCTGATGTTCGTTCTTTCAATCGGCGGTCTGAACAGTATTATCAATAACATTGCTCACTTTGCATATGTTCTTCTTGATATTCTTGAGCCTATCGTTGATGCTTATCCTGTTGTTAACAGTCTGCTTTCAAACCTTAATCTCGGCGGCATCACTCTCAACCTTTCATTGCCTCTTGACGTTGACATTAACCAGCTTGTCAATGAGCTTCTTGAAGGTGTTCTCGGTTCAGCATTGAGCTTTGACATTACAAACAAGAATGTCGTTCTCGGTACTCAGACAGTTGAGAAAGAAGTTGACGTGCCGGTCTACGATGCGGCAGGAAATCAGCTGTATGATGCTGCAACAGGTCTTCCTCTTACAACTAAGGAAACTCAGACTGTAACTGAGGATGTCTACGCAGTAGGTACTCTCAGTATCACGCTTCCTTATCTTGATCTTACTACTCTTTGTACAGGTATGATACAGGATAAGACATCTGTTGCCGGATATCAGTATATTTATCTTAATTCTTCGGGCGGTGCAGACTTTATCACGCTGCTCCTGAGAATCGTTACCGATACACTCTTCTATGAGGATAACTGGGTGAATATCTCAAACTTCCTTATCGGCTTCTGTGATCTCGATGATGAAGATGATAATGACGAAGTTCTTATGGATATCATGATGTTTATTCACTCAAAGGCTGAAGAAGCTCAGATGAATGACGTGCTGATGAAACTGATACTTACAATTTATCAGGTTCTCGTTCCTCTTGCAGATAATCTGGGACAACGCTTCAAGAATGTTGATTTCAGTATCTCAGATATGTTCAGTGATATGGATAACATCGGTTCTTACGCAAGTGCACTTATGAATGCAAGCGAATCTAAGAACGAAACACTCTCAGGCTTTGCAAGACTCATCGAGCTTATCAAGGCATTCTTTGCAAAGATAAGTCAGTTCTTCAACAACCTGTTCGGTGGCTAAAAACTCATAATTTTAACGGGTGTCAAACATGACGCCCGTTTTTCTTTGTGGCAATAACTCACAAAATATCAAATATTGGCTATTGACATTTAGGATAAAATGCTTTAATATAAAAATGTGTAATAATGTAGATTTCGGGGGTGGACTATGTCAAAATTTAGAAAAAAAGCAATTTCCTTTATTTTAACATGTATATTACTCCTTGCTCCTGTGTCATCTCTGACAGGGGTTCAGGGTTTTGCCGCCGATTTCGATGATCTTAATGTATCAAGTGTGTTCTTAAAACAGCAGACCTCCGTTACCTGTACGCTTTCTTCTGCCGCAATGATGCTCAGAAGAACTGCGATATGTGCAGAATATTCCGATTGGGGAAATATTACGGAGGAAAACATACGCTCAGTCGGATGGATCGATGGTGTCGGTCTTCGATGGAGCTTTACAAGCTACGGCATGTCTGTCCGTCACGGTTATTTTTCCGGTTCTGATAACAAGCTTGATATGATCGACCTTCTTGAAAAGTATCCGCAGGGTATTGTTATTTATAACGGCGGAAGCTCAGGTCAGCATCATGCAGTTTTTCTTTGCGATTATGATGAATCGACCGACACATTTTATGTTGCCGATCCTGCTTCATATTCACTGCAGGGGCGTATAAAACTTGAAGAATCCACTATTGTCGGCGAAACTCAGTCAGAACAGATAAATAATCTGACTGCGTATTGGTATGTTTCCGATCCTACCGTTGAATTGTCTGACAGCAATTATGTTGTATCGTCGGGAACGGATATTTCAAATCCTAATATCAATAACCAATATGACCCCACAGATGATTGTAATGTTTTCGAGTCTTCAAAAAGCAAGATATACTCATATTATGTCGTTACCGATTCGTCTTCTACCGGTTCAGCTTTAAGAAATTACCCCAGCGGTAACAGTTCTGTTTCTGATTATGCAAAGAAAGGTACGATTCTGTACATTACATATCAGGGTAAAAATAAGTTTGGAGCTTTGTGGTATAAGACCATAAGCGGAAATTACATTTTCAGCTCCAATGTTATGTCCTTTGAGGAATACTCGGAAGAGATCGTGAAATTCAACAGCACTTTGGCATCTCATACGGGGACATATTCTGCCGCATCTGTTGACGGTTCGGGTAAGGTTGCTCTTCGTATCGAGCCCTCTGAGGGTAATAACATTATTGCCTGTGTCAATGACGGATCATTGCTTTATGTTACTCAGTCGGGTGTCAACTCGGTTGGTGCAAAATGGTATAAAACTTCTGACGGATACTATGTAAAAGCATCTGAAATGAAATTTGTTTCTGAATCTAAGGATACATCTTCAGGTTTTGAGGGTACGTCGTTCCTTGTAACAGGTACTTACAGCAGTGAACCTGTGGAAGACACTGCTCCTCCTGCAGAGCTCGGACCTGCATATTATGAAATAACCGCTTCGAGTCTGAATGTAAGAAAATCAGCCGTTGACGGTGAAATTATCGGTTCGCTTCCGAAGGGAACATGTGTGCATGTCGTTGAAGTCAGCGACGGATGGGGAAAGATCAGCTATAACGGTGCAGACGGCTGGATATCCCTTCAGTATGCCGTAGCTGTGGATATAAAATCCGTTCCGCTGGAGATCACCGGTATAAAATTGAGTGAAAACAGGATAGAAAACGGCAAAAATATCAGTTGTTCCGTTTCTCTTTCCGATGTGTCCACTTTTGTTTATAAATACAGTCTTTATAACATCGGCGGAGAGCTTGTAAGCAGCATTTCATCCAAGGAAGCTGTTTTTGATTGTGAAGTTTACGGTTCGGGCTACTATTATTTCAAGGTAGATGTTCTTGATTCGGTAGGCAGAAGTGCATCTGCATACAGCGGAAATTTTGTTGTGTTTGATAAGCTTCAGCTTGATACTGTTACAAGTAATATTGACAGCTTTACATATGTCTATGAAACTGTTGAATGGACAGCGAATGCACCGTGTATCTCTGATACTGCCGTGTTCAATTACTCATTGTATATGGACGGCGAGCTTGTCAGTCAGAGAACCTCGGATAGTGAAGTTTTCTCATTCGTTCCCGAGAATAAGGGAAGTTATACGCTTGAAGTATATATTTCTGATGAGCATTCCGAAACTCAGTCTGTTGTTTCCGATCCGGTAACGGTCTATTCCGCTCTGAGCATTGATGCCATCAATCTGAGTGCCACATCTGCAATAGTAGGCAGTGAAATTACATGCAGTGTTGCCGCATCGGGCGGTACTCAGTCTTATACATACTGTTTCTCCGTTTTCAGTGACGGAAAACTGATAAAAAACGGGGCATTTTCAAAAGTGAGTGAAACCGTTCAGCTTTTTGACAGTCCCGGAACATATAAATTCTTCTGTACGGTTGTCGATTCGGGCAGTATGCTTGTATCTTCATTTTCTGCTGATGTCGTTGTTTTTGACTTGCTCAAGGGGGATGTTGATTCTGACGGAAACGTTACCGCAAGGGATGCAAGACTTGTGCTGAGATATTCCGCTTCACTGGAAAAGTTATCTGATAACGGAGTTGCGGCGGCTGATGTCAATGATGACGGCAAGGTCAACGCCTTTGATGCCAGATGCATTCTCCGTTATGCCGCAAAGATTGAAAACAGCTTCGTCTGATGCCTTGATTTTTAATATTCATTTAATAATCATTTGCTATAATCTCCTCAGGAGATGAAAATTGATGAATATAGCTTTCTTTCTTAAGCCTAAGCTCTCCGTAGCTTATTTGTATAACGATTTTACGGTCAGACAGGCTCTTGAAAAAATGCGTCATTGCGGTTATACGGCAATTCCTGTCATAAATCGTGACGGTAAGTATAAAGGCACGGTTTCTGAGGGTGATTTTCTGTGGTTTTTTCTGGATCGTTTCAAAAATGATGAAAATGTTGACAGAAAGTATATTGAGGAAACGACTCTTCGCAGGCTTGTCAGAGATGACTTATATAAACCTGTTAAAATAACTGCCGACATCAACGAATTGCTGAATGTAGCAATGAGTCAGAATTTTGTGCCTGTTGTGGATGATCTCGGTTCCTTTATCGGGATCGTAACACGCAGTGATATCATAAAGCATCTGACAGAGAACAAAAAAGAGATATAAAAAATAAGAGCCGAATGCTGTATCTGCACTCGGTCTCTTTTGTTTTTTTTCTTTATGTATCAATCGAAAAGGGGAGTTGAAAAATATCTTTCAGCTGTATCGGGCAGAACGGTGACAACAGTTTTGCCTTTGCCAAGCTTCTTTGCCATTTTCAGTGCCGCAGCCACGTTTGTACCGCTTGAAATTCCGCACATCAGACCTTCTTCTCTTGCGAGAGCTTTTGCCGTTCCGATGGCTTCTTCATCGGATATGATGCATATTGAATCGTAAATTTCAGTATTAAGTATCTTTGGAATAAGACCGTCACCGATACCCATCTGAATATGTGTTCCGATATTGCCGCCTGCAAGTATTGCGGCATTTTCGGGTTCAACTGCCCATATTTCAATGTTCGGGTTCTGAGCCTTGAGAACCTCACCGATACCTGTAATCGTGCCGCCCGTGCCGATTCCCGAACAGAAACCGTCGATCGGACCTGCTGTCTGTTCAAGTATCTCAAGTGCAGTGCGGTGGCGGTGCACCTTCGGATTTGCTTCGTTTTCAAACTGTTGAGGTATGTATATCCTGCTGTCGTTTTCAGCCATTTTCTGAGCTGTTTCAACGCACTTTTCTATACATTCGCCAATATTGCCGTCGTCGTGAACAAGAATAACCTCAGCACCGTAGTGTTCGACAAGCTTTCTGCGTTCAACGCTTACGGAATCGGGCATAATTATTTTAGTGGTATATCCTTTGACGGCACCGACGAGTGCAAGACCGATACCCTGATTGCCGCTGGTGGGCTCAACAATGATCGTGTCTTTGTTGATGATACCTTTTTTTTCGGCAACCGATATCATGTTGTAGGCTGTTCTTGTTTTAATTGAACCGCCCACGTTAAGACCTTCGTATTTGACAAGAATTTCGGCACTGTCCTCAGGAACTAATTTTGATAATCTGATAAGGGGCGTCGAGCCCATAGCTTCAAGAATATTGTTGTATATCATAAAGCACCTCTGAATAAAAGCATGATTAAATTATAATATCATTTATAATTTTTGTCAATTGTATTATATGTAATTCAAAAAGAAAGAGTGAAATAAAATGAGCAATTTTATGATCAAATTAAGAAATTTCATGTCAGGCAGGAACGGTATAGATAAGCTGACGTACGGTTTGCTTATAGGCTATTGCATAGTTGCCGCTGTGAAAGTGTTTTTCAAAGGTCTGCCTGCAGTGTGGACTGTAATAAGTGTTGTACAGTATGCATTTCTCGGGTATATCATTTTTCGTGTAATGTCAAGAAATCTGCAAAAGAGATATAAAGAAAATTTTGCTTTTGAAAAATTCCTCAACGCCCTGAAGCCCTATTTTGAGCATTTTAAGCTCAGAATACAGTTTATGAAAACTCACCGTTTCAGAAAATGCAAGCATTGCGGTGAATTTTTAAGACTTAAAAAGGGCAGAGGAAAGAGAAAAATCACTTGTCCCAAATGTCAGAATGAACTTAAGCTTTATTTTCTGTTCTGAATAAATTCCACGGATAGGAGCTGTAGTCGGGTTCACATATAACAGAAACGGTTTTGGAGGTAAACGGGTGTCTGAATTCAAGTCTGTTTGACCAGAGAGCCGTTTCGCACTTGTTGTCTTTGCTTCCGTATTTGCCGTCACCGGTGACGGGCAATTTACGTGATGCAAACTGAGCTCTTATCTGATGAGTTCTGCCTGTAATGAGACGTATTTTTATAAGCGAATGTTTTTCCTCAGAAGCGACAACATCGTACTCAAGTCTTGCTTCTTTTACGCCTTTTCTCATTCGTTTTACAATAAATGTCTTATTTTTTTGCCTGTCTCTGAACAGAAGATCTGTAAGTGTGTCTTTTTTTATCTCGGGAATACCGTCAACAACGGTTATGTACTCCTTGCGTACACCGTTTTCCCCGATAAGCTTTGTGAATGCAGAAGCCGCACTTTTTGTTTTTGCATACATTATAGCTCCGCCCACAGGCTTGTCCAATCGGTGCAGAACGAAAATATCGCATCCGAGCTGTTCGGAAAGCATCAACGGCAGACTCTCTTTTGAATCACTCATTTCCGAGAGCAGTCCGGGTTCTTTTCTGCATATACATATATGTTTGTCTTCATACAAAATTTCTGTCATATTTTTCACCAACGGTTATAATAGCACAAATTAAATGTATACACAATAGGTATAATAAATAATTTGTGTTGACTTAATTTCAGAATCATGATAGAATTAGAGTAACTATGGGAGGCTGGTAAGAATGAAGAGGCTGATTTTTTATATAAGTTCGACCGTGGCAGTTTTTGCATGTGTCATACTTGCACTGTGCACGGCTGAAACTGTTTCCGTCAGCGAAAATGCAAAAGCAGGTGCCGAATACGGCTCTTGCGAGGTACATACATACGATACTGATTATATAGTTATAACTGTACCTACTTGTTCAGCAACAGGTGTGAAATGGCGTGCATGCTCCGTATGCGGTTACAGAGATATCGTTGAAACTCCGAAGGATTCTTCAAATCACACTCAGATAAGAGACGAATGGATATATTTCCCTGCACCCACATGTTCATCAGGCGGTACGATGTACAAGGTCTGTTACGCATGTAACGGTCATGTGGATACAACAGATGTTCCTGCTGATGCATCGGCACATGCGGCATCGGGTGAGACCGTTGTTGTTACAGAAGCAACCTGTGCAGAAAAAGGCGTTATTGCTGCTGTTTGCAAATACTGCGGTGAACTCTTTGATCACACTTCTACAGCCACAAATCCCGATAATCATGTAACAAGTGACGATTCCGAATGGAATATAGTTCTTTATCCCACCTGTTCTGTAGCGGGAAAATATGTCTGCTACTGTGATAATTGCGGTGAGATTGCCATTACGAACGAGTTTTCCCCCACAGGCTTCCATTATCATGATGAAACTCTCTACACTGACAAGGAAGCAAACTGCACCGAAAACGGTGTTGTGTCATATCATTGTACCGAATGCGGAATGTCCATGGAAGAGCAGGAGATTCCTTCCGATCCGGATGCCCATGTCTATACAGATGATTTTGTAGTTGATGTTCCTGCGACATGCACATCTTCCGGTGAAAAGTCAAAGCACTGTATCTATTGTGATAAACGCAGCGAAATCACGGTTATACCTGCTGATTCTTCGGGGCATAAGTACAGCGACGATTGGATAGTAACGAAGGAAGCAACCTGTTCTGCAATGGGACTTAAACATACAGTATGTACCCTTTGCGGTGAGGAGTCAATTCCCGTAGCAACTGCGAAAACAGACCATTCATACGGAGATTATGAGATCCTTCAGGAGTCAGCCGACGGACTTTCAGCCAAAGTGAAATATACATGTACCGTTTGCGGATACGAAAAAGAAGATATCCTCACCTATGATAAAAACAATAACGGCGGTGACGTAAGCGACGGCAATGTTACAACAAAGATTTTTGTTTTGTCACCTGTTGCCGATACAGTTATCACTGTTGACTATGATAACCTCTATATCTCAAACGTAGCCCGAAACATGACTGTTGCAAAGTTCAATTCCAACTTTACCAATATTAACAGCTGTGTAGTTTATGATACAAGGGCAGCTATGATATCCGAAAACAGCCTTATTGCAACAGGATACCGTGTAAATTACGAAGACGTCAGCGGTATTGTCACTAATTACTATGTCTGCGTTAACGGTGACCTTGATTCGGACGGAAAAGTAACGGCGGCAGACGCAAGACTTGTGCTTCGTGCGGCGGCAAGCCTCGAAAAGCTTTCAGGAGTATACTTCCTTGCTGCGGACGTTAATTCTGACGGAAAGATATCTGCGTCTGATGCAAGAAAAACTCTCCGTGTTGCGGCAAACATCGAATATTTTGAATCAACATATAAGAATTGATTATGATTTTGAAAGATACCGAACACATTGAATATATAGGTAATGATCTGCAATTGATAGTCTCGAAGGCACACACCTTCGGGACTGATGCTCTTTTGCTGGCATCTTTTGCTTCTCCGACAAAAAACGCACTTGCCTGTGATTTTGGCACAGGATGCGGAATAATCCCGTTTTACTGGATGCGTGAGGGACTGTGTAATCGGATATATTCATTTGAGATTCAGAAAAACGGCTATGATCAGCTTGTCAGATCGCTGGAGCTTAATAACACGGATAAACTGCTGCCTTTCAACTGCGATCTGAGGGAGATACCCAAAGATGTACCCAAAGGTCAGTTTGATCTGATAACCATGAATCCGCCGTACACAAAGGAGAATGCAGGTATTGTCAGCTCCGGTGACAGTGCAAAAATAGCCCGTCACGGCATAACCTGTTCCCTTGATGATGTTTGTGTGGCAGCATCAAAATTGCTGAAATTCGGCGGCAGACTTTGTATGTGTCTTCGTCCCGAAAGGCTTATGGAATTGACCGTTGCTATGCAGAAAGTGAAAATTGAGCCGAAACGAATCCGCTTTGTTTCACAGCGTGACGGACTTGCCCCGTGGCTTGTGCTTGTTGAGGGTAAGCTTGGCAGAAAATCGGGACTTACCGTTGAACCGGAACTCCATATTGAGGGGGCGGACGGCAAAGAATCTCCCGAAATGCTTAAAATCATAGGTTCGTACAGAAAAGAGTGATAATATGTCAGGAAAATTATATGTAGTAGGCACTCCTATCGGAAATCTGGGGGACTTTTCACCCAGAGCCGTTCAGACTCTTTCCGAGGTGGATTTTATTGCCGCTGAGGATACAAGAGTTACGGTAAAGCTTTTAAATCACTTTGAGATAAAAAAGCCCATGGTCAGCTATTATGAGCATAACAAGGCTGCCAGAAGCGATCATATTATATCAAGGATACTTGACGGCGAAAGCTGTGCATTGGTCACTGATGCGGGCATGCCTGCCATATCCGATCCGGGTATTGATCTTGTGGCACTTTGCCATGAACATAATATAGAAGTCGTTTCCGTTCCGGGTCCCTCTGCAATAATCACAGCGGCGGCAATAAGCGGAATGGATGTTTCACGCTTTACCTTTGAAGGTTTTCTTACCATGAATAAGCCCAAAAGACGTGAGCATCTTAACGATATCGTCAATGAAAGAAGAACGATGATTTTTTACGAAGCACCCCATAAGCTTGCGGCAACTCTCAAAGACCTGCTTGAATACCTCGGTGACAGAAAGATTGCCCTTATTAAGGAGCTTACAAAGATACATGAAAATGTTGAGCTGACAACCTTTTCCGAAGCTTACGAAAAGTATAAGGATGTAAAGCTTAAGGGTGAATATGTGATCATTATAGAGGGTAAAAAACAGGAAGACATAGTTTTTGAGGAGGTTGACGGCATTGCCCTTGCGAAAAAATATCTCAAAGAGGGCATGAGCATCAGCGAAGCCTCAAAAAAAGCGGCAAAGGAAACAGGGCTGAAAAAAGGCGATATATATAAGGCTCTGACGGAGGAAAAAGATGATTGATTCAATAAAAGAATTCTGGTATATGTGGCTTGTGCTTGCGGTTCTTCTTGTGGTGCTCGTTATCGTGATCCGCAAGGCATCAAAAGCCGCAAAAAAGAGAAACGAGATAATGAAAAAACAGCGTGAAAACATGGAACGCTTTAAATTTGTCACGGAAAAGTACAAAGAGCTTGATAAAGAGCTTGCCGAAAACGCCGATGCAAAGGAGCTTGCCGAGGGCGTTGCTATGGTCTTGCAGTACAGGCTTGAAAAATCCGGAAATCCCGATGCTGAGTATGCAAATGCCGAACAGTGGAAAAGAGAAGTATATGCACTTTACTTTTTTGATGAAGACTGTCAGACATCGCTGTCATTTTTCTTTAAGAATAATGGTGAGCCGTTACCGTCAGTTGCAGTCAAGGGATTAAAGAGCATCGGAGCAGATAAGATCTATTCGACTGTTGCACAGATGTACTCCATGTATGACGATAAAAACGAAAGTGTTTCTCTTGATAAAGCAAAGGTTGAAGAGCTGGATAAAAAATTCAGTGATATATATGACAGGGAAGCATACTTTGAGCTTGTCAGAAAATATATCATTGATAATTTATAATAAAAAAATGACTTTTGCAAATTAAATTTTATCGGGACGGCGAACGCCGTTCCGTTTTTTTTTGAAACGTTTCAAAAAAAACGCAAAACGCAAAGTGCAGAATGCAGAGTGCAGAACGCAGAGTGCAGAGTGCAGAACGCAGAGTGCAAAGTGCAGAACGCAGAGTGCAGAGTGCAGAACGCAGAGTGCAGAATGCAGAGTGCAGAATGCAGAGTGCAGAACGTTTTTGCATTTTGCCATAGCACTTAAAGAAAAAAAGTAAATTTTGCAGAGTGTAAAATTAAACAGCAGAAACTAACGGTTACATTCGTTCTGCGTTCATCATTCTGCGTTCATCATTCTGCGTTCATCATTCTGCGTTCATCATTCTGCGTTCAAAAAAATCTTCGATTTTTTTTGATTGTTTACAATTTGTTCATAAAAAACCGCAAAAAATGCCCTCGGATGTTACGCTTTTGTTACGCTCGGTATGCTATACTGACCTTGTCAAGTAAAAAGCACAACGTTTCAAAGTGCAAAACGCAAAACGCAAAGTGCAAAACGCAAAGTGCAGAATGCAGAGTGCAGAGTGCAGAACGTTTTTGCATTTTGCCATAGCACTTAAAGAAAAA
>CAZTFS010000044.1:13710-18011 GCA_964613045.1 uncultured Eubacteriales bacterium | reverse complement strand
ATTGTACATTGTTAATTGGTTCGACAAATTATTGTTTACAGTCTTCTGTTATTTCATCAGTGTTTTCAATGTTGTTGTCAGAATCAGACTTCTTATTAAGCTCGTTTTTCAGTATTCTGTAAAGAGATGCGGCGATGGGCACTGCAATAAGCATACCTGCGACACCCATTACACTTGCACCCAAGGTGACAGCTGTGAGAACCCAGATGCCGGGAAGATTAATTGATGATCCTACAACTTTCGGATAAATGAGGTTGCCTTCGATCTGCTGAAGGATAACTATGAAAACAAGGAAAATAAGTGCTTTTGAGGGAGATTCCATGAAGATAAGGAATGCACCGATGCCGCCGCTGATGAATGCACCGACCACAGGAATGAGTGCCATAAATGCTGTCAGTGCACCTATCATTGCAGCATAAGGAATTCTCAGAATTGTCATACCCAGTGCACAAAGCACGCCGAGAATAACAGCCTCCGTACATTGTCCTACAACAAATTTGCGGAATGTGTCATTGAAAATTGAAAGAACATAATTGATTTTTTCAACCCATTTGGGCTTTATATATCTGTTCATAACACGTTTGCACTGTGAAAGTAATTTGTCTTTTCCTGCAAGAAGATACAGAGCAAAAATACAGCCGAGGAAAAATGTTGTAACACCTGAAATAACGGATGAAACAGTTGTTACTACGACCTCCATAACGTTTCCGATTCCTGATTTCAGTAAATCAAATATCTGTGTAATTCTTGACTTCCAGTCTATGGAAGACAGCTCTGCGATAATATCTTCGGGTACAATGTCAAATTTTTTGAGGAATGAAACGACATTGTTCATAGCAGTGGGAACTTCAGCCACTATCAGTTTTATACATGATATGATCTGCGGAATAACAAGACCGATCAGCAGTGCAACAATTGCCAGTAATGTAATGATAGCCAGCAGAATGCATATTCCCCTTCGGCTTTTTATTACAGCTTTTTTAGTGGATCCGGGAAAATAGTGTCTTTCGTAAAAGCTCATAAGGATATTAAGCGGATATGCCATGATACAGCCTGCAAAAAACGGTGCTGCAGCGATAATGACGCTTTTTATAAGTCCTGCGGCACTTTCCCAGTAATGTATGCAAAGATACAGTAAAAAAACGCTTATTCCGACTTTAAAGCAGGTCTTCCAATCGAGTTTTTTCATGTTTTTTTTCGCCTTCTTTTTAAATATGTCTTTATTGTATACACTACGCTATGTTTTGTCAAGCAACAGAAGATTTCGGTTGTATTGAATATTAAGTCATATAAGACAAAATAATGGTGATACAAATTATAAATTTAAAAGTCTGTTATACTCTTCATCGGTGATCTCAATGACTTTCCCGTGCTTAAATCCGTAGGGGAAAGAAAATTTTGCATCTGCACGCTCAAAATCCATATTTCCCGGCTTGGCTGAAACAAACGGTACGTACCCCATTTTTTCTTTTTCGCAACCGAAGAAATCGAGCATAAGACACCATCTGCCGTCCGGAAGAGTGTATGTGGTCGGACCTTCATAAGAACCGGGATTCGGTACGTTTTTGTGCATGTATTGTTCAAAGCTTTCGTCATGCTCAAACGGTCCGTAAAGATTTTTTGACGTTGCATGCATGTTCATGGGCGGATTTGAAGAATTTTTGTAAAACAGATGATAAGTGTCCCCGACTTTTGTTATGTGAGAGTCGAGGATCTCATTGGATTTTGTAAAATAAAGCTCCGGCTCGGAAAATGTTTCAAAATCCTTTGTTGTACAGCAATAGATCGACATGTGCTTGCAGTCGGTTTCTTTTACGGTCGAGCCCCAGTGAATAAGATATTCCTCATTTTCCTCATCAAAAAATACTTCAG
Source organism: uncultured Eubacteriales bacterium (assembly GCA_964613045.1). GTDB lineage: Bacteria > Bacillota > Clostridia > Oscillospirales > Acutalibacteraceae > UBA1081. The sequence continues at coordinate 16,139 of CAZTFS010000044.1, read as the reverse complement.
GTGCCCAAAGACAGCCGAAATCATCTCTGCCGAAGTAGAGAAGCCTTTCTTCTGAGAAATTTACAAGGTCGTCAGTTTTCCACATGCGAAGATTCACACTTCCGTGACTGTTGACCTGTTTCCAATCAACATTATGGTTTGCATCCATTCGGTAAACAATACACAGATCGGTGGTTATAATAACAAAACCGCCGGTATGCAGTCTGATTATTTCAATGTCTCGGCAGCCCTTTTCTCCGAGAGAGGCTGTCAGCACAGGATTACCGCCGTTGACCTGTTCCCAGTTGAATCCGTCACGGCTTATTCCAAAATATACCTGTTCGCCGTCAGGTGTGATTTTTTCTTTAAAATGAGCAAAAAGATACGGCATAAAAGACCTCCTGCAATGTTTTGTATATATTATATATGATAATGTATTGTTTTTCAACTGAATAACAAATAAGAAAAAATTCTCAATAATAAAAACCGAATGAAAGTTCAAAATAGTAAAGCAAACGCAAACATTCCACGAAAGGAGTGCGTTCCTCATGGCAGGTAGCAACAAGTCAAGCCTTGTTCCCGGTGCACGTGAAGCTCTTGATAAGTTCAAGATGGAAGCTGCTGCTGAAGTAGGTGTTAACCTCAAGCAGGGTTACAACGGCGACCTTACCTCTAAGCAGGCAGGTTCTGTCGGCGGTCAGATGGTCAAGAAAATGATCGAGGCTTACGAAAACGGCATGAAATAATTCCTCCTGTTAAGGAGCAGGTGTGTCCTCTGCGGGATGCACCTGTAAATTTTTTTAATAAAGTTAGTGACAAACAATAAAAACAGGAGTATACTGATATTCGGTGTTGTGATATGGAAAAAACTAAAACAATTGATATGACAAACGGACCGTTTACCAAGAAAATTCTCAGGTTTGCTCTGCCGTTGATATTTACGGGGCTTTTGCAGCTTCTTTACAATACTGCCGATACTGCCATCGTCGGTAAATTTGCAGGGGAAGAAGCACTTGCCGCAGTCGGTGCAACCGGTTCTCTTATAAATCTGATACTTAATGTTTTTATCGGATTTTCTACAGGCTCAGGGGTAATATCCGCCAATTACATAGGTGCAGATAATGAAAAGCGTGTTCATCGCTGTACTCATACGGCTATGTCGATAAGTCTTATATGCGGTGTTCTGGTAGGAGTCATCGGTTTTTTCTTTGCGAAGCCCATGCTCAGACTTATGCATTCCCCCGAAAATGTTATTGACTTATCAACGCTGTATCTGAAGATCTATTTTCTCGGTTCACCCGGTTCGCTTGTGTACAATTTCGGAGCTTCTCTTGTCCGTGCCACCGGCGATACAAAAAGACCGCTTTACATATTGTTTTTCTCGGGAATAGTAAATGTTATTCTTAATCTGATACTGGTAATTCCGTTCGGAATGGGTGTCAGCGGTGTTGCGATAGCAACAATTGTTTCCCAATATATCTCGGCAGTGATGATAGTAACTCATCTTACACGAATGAAAAATGCAAGCCGTCTTGAAATCAGAAAGCTGAGAATTTACAAACATGAATTTGTGCGTATCTTTAAGATCGGTTTTCCTGCAGGACTTCAGAATTCATTGTTTTCCGTATCAAATGTAATTATCCAGACAACCGTAAACACTTTCGGTTCAGTGGCAATGGCAGGTATGGCGGCAGGCTCGAATTTTGATTCATACATCTACACCTGCACAAATGCCATCGGGCAGACCTCAATGACTTTTTCATCGCAGAACTTAGGTGCGGGAAAAACGGAAAATATAATGAAGATATACCGCCGCTGTCTGCTCATAACCACAATTATCGGTCTGGGGATGGGAGCCTTCGGTTTCTTCTTCAGAGAAATGCTGGTGGGCATATTTTCATCGGAAGCTGATGTTGTTGCGATCGGTGCCGAAAGGTTGGCTCTGATAATGCCGTTCTATGTGTTCTGTTCGCTTCAGGACGTAGCCGGTTGTCAGATAAGAGGAATGGGCAAATCCCTTGAGCCGATGATCGTATCTCTTTTCGGGGCTTGCGGAATCAGACTTTTCTGGGTGTTTGTAATTCTTCCGTTGAATTACAGTCTTATAAATCTTTACTGGGCATATCCCATTTCATGGTCGGTCACGTTTATTGCACAGTCGGCACTGATATGGCGGATATCAGAAAAATATAAAAAAGCGTAAAAAAAGACGAAGATAGGCGAATAATTAAAGGAGCTGCAAATACAGCCCCTTTTTACTTTATAGGAAACTGCGTTTCCATAAAGTGAAAATATTTTATGTTCCTCCGAACGCCCGCTATGCGTGCTCGGAGATGGACTAATCGAAAACGGTCGTTGCGATACGGCGAAAGCCGTTTTCTTGCATCTCTTCGTTTTTGTTTATTTTACCATCGGCCTTGTTTGCCGCCGCCCATGTTGCCGCCGCCCAT
>CAZTFS010000044.1:0-13610 GCA_964613045.1 uncultured Eubacteriales bacterium | reverse complement strand
TTGCCGCCGCCCATGTTGCCGCCGCCCATTCCTGAGCCTGAGTTGTATATAGTGCCTGACATTGATATGCTTTTGCTTGATGTGCCTGCGGTCAGGGTATATGTGCCGTTGCTCTCTATTTCGGGACAGCTTATAACCACATTGTTATAACTCTTGCCGGGAGAGAATGTCACAAGAACATTTCCCTTCGAGTCTGTAAGTGTAACATCACCGCTCTGTGCGGTCGAAGTGTTTGTCATTATTGCACATTGTGTTGATGAGCTGCCGAAGTTTTCAGCCATGCCCGATGCACCTGTTGCGACAAATATTCCGCCTGTGATCTTTGCTGTGCCGTTGTCACCGTAGTCGATAGCACCGTTGCCGCTGTTGGTCGGACCTGCAACATAAGTCTCGCCGCCCGAAACGGTCAGATCGCCGTTTGAGTCAACGCCGTCACCGTCAGCATTGATGTTGAGCTTGCCGCCGGAAATGATAATATAGCTGTCTGAGCTTCCGGAGAAATTATCTCTGCCCATCATGCCTCCGAATCCGCTGGAATCGTTACCGCCTGCGGCATTCAAGCCGTCGTCCGTTGTGTAAAGAGTGATATCGCCTCCGCTTATTTCGATTGCCTGACCCTCGATACCCTCATAGCTGTAAGTGATGTTTATCGTTCCTGCGGCAACAGAAGTTGTTGAATCGGCGTGTATGCCGTCATCTCCCGAAGCTATTGTGAAAGTGCCGCCGCATATATTGACATTTGTGTTTGAGTGTATTGCGTCGTCTGCACTGTTTAAGTTAAAAGTGCCGCCGCCGATGGCAATATCACCGCTGCTTTTGACAGCCTTTGTGCTGACAGTATCTTCAGAGGAGCTGCTGTAGCTGTTTCCGAAAGGATTCATGCTTTCGTAGTGTGTTTCTCCGTTTTCGCTTCCGCCGCCTGACAGGATATTGAAGCTGCCGTCAAAAACAGTAATGCAGTTGGAGGAATCCATGCCGTCGCCGTTTGCATTTATGGTAAAACTGCCGTTTTCAATATAAATATATCCCAATGATGTATCATCTGTATTTTCGGCGTGTATGCCGTCCTTGCCTGCTATCAGGTTGTATGTTCCGTCGGATACACGGACACTGTCTTTTCCCGCAATCGCATGCGAGGCTGAAGTGATGTTATAAGTGCCGCCTGTAAAAACAAGGTCATCTTTGCTGACGATACCGTGACCGTAATCGGCATTTATCGTAAGCGTTCCCGTGCCGTTCATCGTCAGGTCGTCCTTTGAAAAAATTGCCGAATCAATATTATCGTCGCCGCTGTTTACGTATTCACCTGTTACACTGAGGATGTTTTCAGTGCCGTTTGAAGTTGTGATGAAAACTTTATCCGCCTGTTTTATATATATTGGTGCTGTTGATGACGATGAAATATTGACTCCGTCAAGTATGATTCTTATTTTTGAAGTATTGGTACTGTCGATTATGACCGTTCCGTCCGAAAGCGAACCCGAAAGGATATAGGTGCCTTCTCCGGTTATTGTTACGGTGCTGTCTGATACAGTGACACCGTTGCCCGAAGCTGAAGAGCCTGTGTCTGACAGACTGACTGATACGGACTGAGTTTCGTCATAACCGATCTCAATGTCATTTGAAGTAAACATGTCGCTGTCTGCTTCAAGCTGAACTGTTGTTGTGTTGTCCGCCTCAGATCGAGAGACTGTGTCCGTATTGCCTGCACATCCTGTGAACATCAGAATGATTGATATTACGGAAATCAAACATAGAAACTTTTTATAACTCATTAGCGTTTGCCTCCTGTCGGGACATACTTATTTCAAGATTGCCGTTCCGACAGCGAAGCTCATCGATGAATTTCTTTTCGTCATCAGCGTTTCTGAGCGTTACATTATATGTGATTCTGAAAAGACTTCCCATGTTGACGGTCTTTACTGCCGTTACTTCATATTCCCGTGTGTATTTTTGCATAAGATCATCAAAAATATGCGTGTAATCAAGATCTTCGGGGATAGTTATTCTGAGAGATCTGTAAACAGACGGTGTTTTTTTCTTGCTTGCAAACACAGTGAAGATCAGCATGGCAAGACACATAATAACTGTGTAGAGGAGAGAATATGCGAGATATCCCATGCCTGCCATAAGTCCTGCACCCATTGCAAGGAAGATAGAAACGATATCACGGGCTGTTCCGGGAACTGAACGGAATCGGACAAGACTGAATGCTCCTGCTACGGCAACGCCTGCACCGACATTTCCGTTGACTGCCATTATGACCACGCAAACAGCCGCCGGAAGCAGAGCAAGAGTTAAAAGAAAGCTCTTAGTGTATCTGCTCTTAAATGCGTAGACTGCTGCAAATATGATACCGGCGATGATCGATACTGCAATGCATAATAAAAAGTCTGTAACCGCAACAGTTTCACTTGCGGATGTGAAAATTGAGTTAAAAAGATTTTTAAACATGATTTTTATCCTCTTTCATTCTTTCAAAAATTTCTTTATATGCATTTCCGTATTTAGAGAAGGAAACTTTATATACTTTCTGTTCGGTCAATGTGTGAACGAGCCACAGCGGTATTGCTCCCGCTGTTTTTACTTCCATAAGTGAAGTGCCCGGCGGTAATAATGAATGACCGCCGTTTTCTGAACACAGTGACAGATCTGTATCCCGCCAGAGAATATTTTTGTCAAACGTAATTCTGAAATCGGAGTCTGTTATGTCAAAATAGGCTTCTCTGTCATAAGATATCCGTACTCTCGGAGCGATTCCTGCGTAATAATTCAGGAACCAATCTATTTCATGGGATATCTGAGATTCTTTTTTGCATTGACCGCCTGTCAGATATTCCATTGCATCCTTTTCTTTTAATTTTATTCGTCTTTTGTATACAACATGATCGTACTTTTTCTTTATTTCCGCAAATACGATGGAATCAGATGTTGCAGGACCGTAGCTGCGAAGTCTTAGCTTTTCTTTATACACGGGTTTTTCTATTGACCGTCTTATCAGCAGAAAATCGGGCGTATCGAAGTAAATATTGCGAATGTTACTTTTTCCCCACTCGTCACCGCACATTTTGCCTTCCATTGCGGCAAATATCGCTTTTCTCTGTTCGTCGGTAATAAGATATTTAATTTCGTAACGCTTAAAAATGTTGCGGTATTGCATAGCCGAGCCCCTTTCTGCAGTGTATATTAAAATTTTAACTTTAAATGAAGATTAAAAAGCACAAAAAAATAAAGACTGTCTTCACAGCCTTTATTTTAATGTTATTTAACTTGTTTATTTAAAAAATGATGCGAACATTGCTTTGAACTGTTTGAAGAGATATGCAAGCATCTGAGCAAGAGTTGTAAGACCGGGATTTGCCTTGAAGACTTCAACAGGTGTCATTGTTTTGACTTCACCGAAGCTTTGATCGGGAATGTTGTTCTGCATAAACTGAGGATAAGCTTCATTTGAAAATACGGTCTGCTGTTCATCACTTGTCAGAAGCCATTCATAAAATTCATCGTGTCCGTCGTGAGTGGTGGAATGGAGCATGTCGTTTATAAACCATGTGCTTTCGGGAAGAGCACAGGTTGATGCGTCGATCTTGCCGTCTCCCGAAAGATGGTTGTGACCGTCATCGATCTTCTGTACATAGTCTTCGGGCAGTGTTGAACCGTAATCTGCACAAACAGCACCTACTGAAGCATATTTTGTGTCGACAGTGCCGTCACTTGTGTTCATGTATGCTTCAACAAGAGGAGTCCTCTGAACGTCGTATCCTGCAACGATATATATCTTGACAGTTTCGTTTGCTTCTCTGAGAATTTCAACAGCATTGCACTGAACATTATAGTGATAAGCGTCGATCTTTTCTATGATCCCTGCCTGTGTTTCTTCGTCAACCATAAGTTCTTTTGCACTTTCGTATGATTCATCAGGAACAAAGCTCCAGATTCCGGGCATTGAACCGAAAATGGGGATAAGTGATTCCTCGTAAACCATATCGATAAGCTCGGGAACGAGTATGTCTATTTTAGAAAGGACAAACTCCCAGATGCCCAGCTCATCAAGAGCGTGAACAAGAGTTATAAGTATCGCCTGCAGAGGATCGCTTTCCATGTTGGGGATGGCATCAAGAGCATAATTGACGAGAGCGTCTTTGTTTATCATAAATTCGCCGTTGAAAAGATCGCCTGCAACATCAGTTCCGAGAATGGGACAGCACTGAAGAATGATAGTTTCAATGTCTTCTGTTCCGTAGCGTTCAAGGTAAGCCATTGTGACAACGCCGCCCATACTTGAAGCCTTGAGCTGAACCTTATCATGACCTGTCAGCTCCTTCATCTGAAGTATACATTCATTAAGTCTGTCTGCATGTTCATAAGGATCAAGCCTGAAGTCATAGTTAAAATAAAAAGAGTAATCAATGCCGTGTTCGCCGTCGGTAACAACATTATATTCAGCCTGTACGCCTTCAAGAGAGTTGCCGTTGCCGTCAAGAGCAAGCTCACCGAATGCGTCATTTACAAATCCTGTCAGTGCATGACCGAAGGAATCGTAATTGCCTGAAAGCAGGTCGGGAACAGCAGGTGCAAGCGAGGTGACCGCATCCTGAATAAGAGCATTTGTGTCGGGACGGAAAAGTGCATGCTGTGAGTCCGTGCCGTAATCACCGTAAACTGTTGCACTGCCTAATGCCGCAACATAAATTAAAGGTGCGAAGCCGCAGTCACACTCATCATCTGCAGCAAAAGCTGCAGGTGTTAATATTCCGATAAAGAGAAAAACCGCAAGAAGGACAGATGTGATTTTTTTCATAAAAAAACTCTCCTGACTCTATTGTTGTAAGTCAAGTATAACAGGAACGAACGGAAATATCAAGAAAATTCGGCAAAAAATAAATCGACACCGTCTTCAAATAAAAAAGGACTGCATCGCCGATACAGTCCCTTAATATTTTCAGTATGAATTACCCGATTCCGCCGCCGATAAGACCGCCGATAAAGTCGAGAACATCGTTAACCTTGTTGCCTGTTGAATTTAATTCACCTGTTGTTTCTTCTTCAGATGAAGTACCGTCATATTTCTGATTGTATGAATCCTGCAATGCCTTCTGCTCGGCTTCATCTGCTGCCGCCTGATATGCCATTATGAGTATCAGAAGATCATCGATCTGTTTCTGAGTCGTTTCGGACATTGTATAATCACTTATTCCGAGTGCTTCTTCCGTTGTGGGCAGTATTGTCAGCTTTGAGGAGGCTCTGAGTATCTCTCTTGCATCGGATGCCGAGATTTTTTTGTCCAGTGTGACGTCGCAATATTTCTGTGCAACTTCATCAAGACTTTCGAGTCCCGAAGCTGCTCTGAGAACCAATCTTGCATCAGTTGAATTGACTTTGCCGTCATTGTTGGCGTCACCCATGGAACGGGTTTCAAAGTTGAAGCCGCTGTATTCGGTGTTTACGGTATAAAGAATGCCTTCTTCCTCAAAATTTATACCGAAGTACGGCATTTCAGGTGTATATGTACCGTCTTCCTGCTGGAAAAGGAATGTGATCGCTGTATTGGTTTCGTAACGTGTAACCTTACCTGTTTTGTCGACCTGAATCTCAACATAGTTATTGATATACTTAAGCTTTACATTGATATTCAATGATGTGGTGCCCAGTTCAACAGTTGCAAAGGCCTTGTCGGTTGTGTTGAAAACATGAGCAAGTCCCGACTGGGCAGATGAACCTTCTGCATCGGGGAGATCAATGTGCATTTTGTATGCACCGCTTCTGTAGATCGTTATGGTATAATCCTTGACATCATCTGCAGTAAGACATGCAACGTATTCTTTGCCTGAAACAGGAAGATTGTTTATTACGTCGCCGCCTGCAGGATATTTTGTCGTCACGGTGTTTTCTCTTTCAATTCCGCCGATAACTCCTGCAAAAAGATCCTGTGTTCCGATGAGTGATTCAACAAGACCTGTGAGAACACCTGAAAAACTTGCCATTGTGGAATCCATTTCTTCTGCAATGGATATGTAGACGGTTTCGGTATATCCGGGCGTGCCTTTTTTTAATTCGTTTGCTGTGATATTGAAAAGCTCGGCAATATTTGTTGCCGCACCGGCATCTATAGTGACGGAATTATCTTCAGTGTCTGTATCCGTATCCGTACCCGTATCGGTGTCAGCTTCGGTTCCGTTTAGCTTGTCTTTAATATTCTGAACAAAATTGTCGATTACGGAATCACTTTCATCAGCTGTTACATTTTTCAGATACTCGGCAAATGCCTCTGACAGATTGATACTGCTGCCCGAACCTGTTGTTCCTGTTAATGTGCCGATTATTTCGGCTATGTTGAAATCTGCTGCAAATGCACCGATCACATTTACGAATGCAAGGCACATGCAAAGAATCAGCGATAATGCTGCTTTGAAAAACTTCTTTTTCATTTATACTCGTCCTTTCCCTTATGCTATACCAATATTATAATAGCACAGACGAATGAATATGTCAAACGGTATTTGGCTGTATTATGTATACAGTATTTGTCAGGTCGTAAGAATGTCAGCACTGTTTGATATTGCAATTTTCATCATACCGTATTATAATTGTATTATAACTATGATATAAAGGAGCGTTGCAATCATGAAAAAAATTTTATCCGTATTGCTTGTTATCTGTATGTGCTGTTCGGTCGTTTTAATCGTCGGTGCATCGGATGCCGATGCGAAAGTTTACAATGTTTATGGAGACGGAATGCTTTTTAAACAGAATGAAGATGCTGTTCTTGCAGGAACAGCCGTTGCAGGCAGTATTATTTCTGCGGAGCTTTATAATGCTGAAAATATACTTGTGGCAAGCGGTACAAGTATAACAGGAAGTGACGGCATATTCTCTGTGTCATTCGATGCCCCTGCGGGCGGGTATGAAAAATACAGCGTTGTTCTTAAAGCTGACGGTACACATTTTGAAACAATCGAAAATGTAGTTTTCGGTGAATTGTGGATAGCAAGCGGTCAGAGTAATATGCAGTATCCTCTTGCTCAGGAGAAGCTGGGTTCGGTTATGTATGAAAACAGAGAAAAGCTCAGTGAATGGCTTCGTGTTCTGCTTGTCCCTGCTGTTCCCGAATACAAAGGCTCAACAGCTCTTGTGCCTTGCGAACCTCAGCAGGATATTTCCGGTGCTGAATGGGTTACGGGTGAGGATGAGAGTATATATGTAATGAGTGCGGTTGCTTACTTTTTCGCTGCCGATATGATGGAAGAGACGGATATGCCTGTGGGTATTCTTAATGTTCCTCTGGGCGGTTCTGTCATCTCATCGTGGATATCAAGAGCTGCCATTGACAGCGATCCCGATGTGAAAAATGATCTTATTTCCTTTGGCGAATATTATGCTGCCGATTCATGGAACGAATCGGAACGCAGCATTTATTATGATATGACTGCTAATTATAATCTGAAAATAGAAGCTCTCAGAAACTTCAGACCTTCAGGTATGATCTGGTATCAGGGTGAAAGCGATGTTATTTTCGGAAAGACTCCCGAACAGTATTCACGTATGTTTGATCTGATGCAGAGATCCTATACCGAGCTTTTTGGGTATGAAGACGGACTGCTCCCCATCGTTTATACTCAGCTTGCGGCTTACGAATATCATGAAGACAACGGAACTGATCTGCTTGATATGAATATCGGGTTTGCCGAAATGCAGAAAGATGAATCTGAGTCGAGGGCTGTTATCTCAATGTATGATGTTCCTCTGACCTACATTGATGTTGCAGGAGCTATTCATCCCGACAGTAAAAAAGAGATAGGCGAACGAATGGCGTACGCCGCATCGGGACTTGTTTACGGCAACGGAAATACATATACTGCCGCAACATTGAAAAATTCATACATCAGCGACGGAAAGGTATATGTTGAAATTGAAAATGCAGGCGATTCTCTTATGTGTTCGGGTGATACGTTGAAAGGTTTCGCTGTGGCGGGTTCTGACGGGGTTTATGTTCAGGCTGATGCCGAAATTATAAACAGTAATACCGTTGTTATATATAATGAAAAGGTAGCGGAGCCTGTTTCGGCAAGCTATGCATACTGTCTGGGTAATATGCGTTCAAATCTTTATTCGTGTGAGAACGGAAAAGTGATTCTTCCCGTCAGTCCTTTTGTGACAGCAAGACAGGCGAATGCATATTATTGGTACGATAAACAGTGGGCAGACTGTGACGATGAAAATATCTGGCATCTCAAGGACGATGTTTATACAGGTTATCATTCTGCATGGAAAAGTGAAAATGCAACGTTCACATTTGATTTATCTTCCGCATTCAGCGGTGAAAACGGATTGCATATTGTAAGTGATGCTGATGAATTTTCCGTAAGTCCCGTTCTGACTGTTAAAAACGGTTTGAAGACTGTTAAGTTCAAAGATGAAGGATACGATTACAGCAATTACGGAGCAATAAGTTTTAATGTGCGTAATAACGGAGAAGAGGATATAGTTTTTGAAGGTATACGTATTTATGCAAGTGCAGTCACATGGTATTCATCAACATCGGGCAGCTTCGTGATCCCTGCCGACGGCGAATGGCATGAGATCGTGACTGATATCAATAACCTGTACTTGTACGGAATTGATACGGGTATTGTATCCTCAAACAATCGTCTTGATAAAATATGCGGTGCGGAATTTTGTTTTTCAGGTGCTGATGCCGACATAAGCTTTGATAATGTCCGTTTTTCTCCTGTCGGCACGGAAAATGAGCATAACAGTAAGGCGGATATATTTAAATTCGGTAACTTTATTGAAGTTGTAAAGATATTTGCATACAGTGTGGTAAACTATTTCGCTGAAATGCTCAAGAGCTGAACACTTTTTTATGAATAAAACAAGTATACAATGTGCAATGAGTTGTCCCCGAGAATCCGGATCATTGTACATTGTATATTGTAAATTGCCGATTTGATGATTTTAAATTGTGCAGAACTTACTTAAAAAAATGCTTGACATGTCCGAAAGAATGTGTTATAGTGATTATACCTCTTCAAGGGGTTGTTTTTTTGTGTGCATTTTTCTGCACAATGAACCCCCTGTACGTGAGGGAGGCTACATTAATAATGGAGGTGCCGTTATGAGAGTTAAGGTTACTCTTGCTTGTACAGAATGCAAGCAGCGCAATTACAACACAATGAAGAATAAGAAGAACACACCCGACAGATTAGAGATGAACAAGTACTGCAGATTCTGCAAGAAGCACACTCTTCACAGGGAAACCAAGTAATCGGAACGGGATCGTTATATTCCGCTTTGTCCGACTATGAAAGGAGATTCTTCAAGTGGCTGATGAAAACAGACAGGCCGAAAAGGAAGCTTTAAAAGCTCAGAAACAGGCCGAAAAGGAAGCTCTGAAAGCTAAAAAAGAGCGTATTAAGCAGAGCAAGCCCAAAAAAGAGGGCAATGTGTTTACTCGCATGTTTAAAGCTATCAAGAAATTCTTCAAGGATTTCAAGGGCACATGCAAAAAGGTTATCTGGCCCGACAGAAAGACGGTTCTTAAAAATACTCTTATCGTATTTGTTACCGTTGTTGTCGTAGGTGCCGGTATCTGGATCGTCGACTTCGCTTTCTCAAGAGGTATCAGAGCAGTGCAGGATGTTATTGCTGAATCAGCAAGCATAAGTGCTGAAGAAGAAGCAGATGACACTGATGATGCAGATACAGAAGATGTTGTTGAGGATACATCGGCAGCAACTGCTGAAGACACATCCGCAGCTTCTGATGAAACGTCAACAGATTAATACTTAATTGCAGACTACGGGAGGTAGAACTTTAAATGGAAGATGCAAAATGGTTTGTAGTCCATACTTATTCCGGCTACGAAAACAAAGTTGCCGATAATATAGTAAAAGTCGTTGAGAACCGTAAGATGCACGACCAGATTCTTGAGGTCAGGGTTCCCACTGAGATCGTTACCGAGATCAGGGAGGACGGCAGATCCAGAGAGGTCGAAAGAAAAATTTTCCCCGGATATGTACTTGTTAAGATGGGCGTTTTCTATGATGAGAAATCCGGCGAGCAGAAGATGACCGATGAGGCATGGTATGTTGTAAGAAATACCAGAGGCTGTACAGGATTTGTCGGTCCCGAAAGCAAGCCCCGTCCTCTTTCCGATGCTGAGGTTATTGCAATGGGCGTTGAGAAACGCAGCGTTGAGCTCAGTTATGCGGTCGGCGATCTCGTAACTGTTATCGGCGGACCCTTTGACGGTTTCCAGGGAACGGTTGACATGATTGATGTCGAAAATGATGTTACTCGTGTTATTATTTCAATGATGGGTCGTGAAACTCCCATCGAGCTCGGTCTTGATCAGGTTGAGCCTGCTCTCGACTGATAAAATTTATTTTGGTAATGTGCGGCTATGCCCGCTTATTATAGGGTAGTTCATGTGACTATCCTGTGGGAGGAGAGATATACTCACTCCGCCACTACCACATTTTTTTTGGAGGTGCAGTTATGGCACAGAAAGTTACAGGCTATATTAAGCTTCAGATCCCTGCCGGCAAAGCAACACCGGCTCCCCCCGTTGGTCCTGCTCTCGGTCAGCATGGTGTCAACATCATGGCATTCACAAAGGAATTCAATGAGCGTACAAAGAATGATATGGGTCTTATTATCCCCGTAGTCATCACTGTTTACGCAGACCGTTCCTTCTCATTCATCACAAAGACTCCTCCTGCAGCTGTTCTTATTAAGAAGGCTTGCGGTATTGAGAGTGGCTCAGGTGTCCCCAACAAGACAAAGGTTGCTACTATCACAAGTGAGCAGATCAGAAAAATCGCAGAGCAGAAGATGCCCGACCTTAACGCAGCAAGCGTAGAATCCGCAATGAGTATGATTGCCGGTACAGCTCGCAGCATGGGCGTTGTCGTCGCTGACTGAGCCGGAGGTAAGTAAATAATGAAACATGGTAAGAAATATGTTGACAGCGTAAAAGCTGTTGATACTACAAAACTTTATGATCCCAAAGAAGCACTCGATCTTGCTTGCCAGACAGCTAAAGCAAAGTTCGATGAGACTGTTGAAGTTCATGTTCGTCTCGGTGTTGACTCACGTCACGCAGACCAGCAGGTCAGAGGCGCTGTTGTTCTTCCCAACGGTACAGGTAAGAAGGTAAGAGTTGCTGTTTTCGCAAAGGGTGCAGAGGCTGATGCAGCTGTTGCAGCCGGTGCAGAAGTAGTCGGTGCTGAAGATCTCGTTGCAAGAATCCAGGGTGAAGGCTTCATGGATTTCGACGTATGTATCGCAGCTCCCAATATGATGGGTCTTGTAGGCCGTCTCGGTAAAGTCCTCGGTCCCCGTGGTCTTATGCCCAGCCCCAAGGCAGGTACTGTTACTCCCGACGTAGCTAAGGCTGTTGCTGAAGCTAAGGCAGGTAAGATCGAGTACCGTCTTGATAAGACAAACATCATTCATTGCCCCATCGGCAAGGCATCTTTCGGTGCTGATAAGCTTAACGAGAACTTCACAACACTTCTTGAAGCTATCATCAAGGCTAAACCCGCAGCAGCAAAAGGTCAGTACATCCGTTCTTGCGTTGTTGCTTCAACAATGGGCCCCGGCGTTCGTGTAAATCCCAACAGAGTTGTTGTTACCGCAGACGCTGAATAATTTTTGACAGTAAAAATATCTACCGTTATCACTGGTAGGTATTTTTTTGTTTTGGAATAGTTTGTTTGAAATGAGGATGTTTATGTTAAAAAACAGTAGTTTGAGTAATGAGCGAAACAGTGTCGATGCCCTTAATATGCTTAGAGTGATGGCAACATTTACTGTTTTTATGTTTCATACGCTTTCGGCATCCGGAATGAAACTGGGATTATTTTATACAATTCTGGATTGGAAATGGGTTGCGGCATTGAACACTCCCGCCTGGGCAGGCGTATGGATATTATTTATTCTGGGCGGATATCTTGCAGGTAAGAGCTTTGCAACAGGACGATATGAGTACACACTGAAGGATACGGGCAGATATTATCTCACCCGAATAAAAAAGACGTATATTCCCACAATGGTATTTATATTTGTATTCTGCATTTTTAAAAATCCGTCGTGGCTTATAGATAATCCGAAGGTTTTGCTTCAGATGTTATTGTTGACCTATAATGGTAAACCGGGGTTGTCGGGTGAAGGACATTTGTGGTTTGTTTTTCCTATGATGATGCTTTACATAATCGTGCCTTTGGCGTCATATATTATGGAAAAATTATCAAAAAAAGTTCCTTCGTTTGTATTTATCGTGCTGGCTGCTGTTGTTGCCGCTGCAGGTCTTACATACAGATTATTGGCAGTTGAAAACGGACTTGATTGGTATTCTTATGTGTATACATCTGCCTATGGAAATCTTGATTTGTTTTTGTCCGGCTTGATTTTCAGCTTTTTTACAAGAAACAGAAAAGAGGGCAACAAAAAGCTTCGTACAGTTGCTAAAATCATTGCCGGTGTTGCCATCGTTTTAATGATAGAGATTAACTGTCATGTTTCAATGCTTGGTAAAAATTATGTTTACAAATATATATTTCCTACAATTTACATAGTTATCTGCCTGTTCTACTTTTTTGCTTTTGATTATGAGCGAGAAAAGAAAAATGCTTTACCCACATTGTCAAATATCAGAAAAAATCCATTGCGTATCATAGATTGGTTCTCGGGAATATCACTATACTTCTATATTTTCCACGCTTTGGTTTATAATCAATATAAAATGATAATGGCTGAAAAAGACTTTTTGCATCTGTTTTTGTATCTGTTATTTGTGCTTGTAATGTCAACTGTTCTGGGTTACGGTTTTTCAAGAATATTTCGATACAAGAAAAAAACTGTTCCGAAAAAAGCTGAAAATGACGAAATTATTGTTAAAGATGAGGAAAAAGAAAAAAATAATTAATAAAATTGTTTTTAATGCTTGACATTTTATTATTAGTATGCTAATATAAATGAGCTGTTCTAAAGACAGCAGGTACGGGTTATCCGTGTAAGTATTACGCCTGCCGAGGAATGGAATACGATTTGTGAAGTTGTATGCCTTTCTGTGTCTTTATGCGGAAAGGCATTTTTCCTTTATTTGAACAGCACTAAATATTTTTCAGGCAGGTGAAACAGAATGCCAAGTGCTAAAGTTTTAGAGCAGAAGAAGCAGCAGGTTGCTGATCTTTCTGAGAAGCTGAACAGTGCAGTTGCAGGTGTTATCGTTGATTACAAGGGTACATCAGTTGCTGACGATACAGTTCTTCGTGCTAACCTCAGAAAAGCAGGCGTTGACTATGCTGTTGTCAAAAACACTCTTCTTACACTCGCTGTTAAGGGCACTGCACTTGAGGGACTTACATCAGTTCTCGAAGGTACAACAGCTCTCGCAGTAAGTAAGGATGATTGTGTTGCTTCTGCAAAAATTCTCTCAGAATTTGCTGAAAAGCATGAGAATTTCTCAATTAAGGGCGGTTTCCTCGAGGGTGAGGTTATCTCTCTTGAAAAGATTGACAGTCTTGCAAAGCTTCCCACAAAAGAAG
Organism: uncultured Eubacteriales bacterium; assembly: GCA_964613045.1. GTDB lineage: Bacteria > Bacillota > Clostridia > Oscillospirales > Acutalibacteraceae > UBA1081. The sequence goes on along the minus strand of CAZTFS010000044.1, from coordinate 60 downwards.
TTCTTCTTGCTACTGTCGCTGCTGCTTTCCAGGCTCCCATGGCATCCTTCGCAAGAGCTA
>CAZTFS010000043.1:1175-18125 GCA_964613045.1 uncultured Eubacteriales bacterium | reverse complement strand
ACCGGGCAAGGACAAACAAACTCCCTCATCGTATCAAATCGGTACGGTGGGGGAGATTTTTTTTGCATTTTACACAAGGTATTTAAAGAATAAATGTATTGTTTGCCGAAATTAAGAAAATATATTGATTTTTAATGATTGTTTTGTTAATATATATTTACAACATATATAACGCGTTAAATAAAATATTGTTGTAGAATGTAATTTTGCCTACATATGTTTTTTAGGCTGATTTTCTCATTTTTTTGTTCGAGATCATTTTATATTATTAACAATCTGTTTGCATTATTAATAAATCTATGGTATTATATATATAACAGACATATTAACAAAATGATTTTTTGAGGAGAACGTGAAATGAGTCAAAACCAGGATAATTTTAAACGAGGTACGGCAGAATTATTGGTATTGCATCTTCTTCAAAAGGAAGATTTGTACGGTTATCAAATTACCCATGCTTTTGACGAAAAAAGTAACGGTAATTACACAATGCTCGAAGGATCTTTATATCCCATACTTTACAAACTGACGGAACAGGGATATATCACAGATTATACCAAGCTGGTGGGTAAAAGGCGTACAAGACGTTACTATCACATTGAAGACAGCGGCAGGGAGTACTACAAGGAAATTCTGAATGATTATTTAACTATTATTAACAGTATTGATAAGATTTTAGATAGAGGGGTAGATTCCGATGAGCAGTGATAGCAACTTTCAAAAAGAGTTGAATCATTATAAAAGTGAGGTCAGAAAAAAGCTTTTGTGTGATTCAAAAGTATCAAAGGCATTCTTCAGTGATTTTGAGAATGATATCGACAACTACATAGCTGAAAATAATGTGGATTCGATAACTGAAATATATAATCACTTTGGTACTGCTGATGATATAGCAAATGCTTTCTTTGAAACAGTTGATGTAAAGACTGTTAAGAAGAAAATAAACATTAAAAAGCTGATAGCCGTTCTCGTAGTTGCAGTTATTGCAATTTGGGCGGTTGTCGCAGTGATTGACTATGTTGATTCTAAATATGCTCAAGTCGATTATGAAGTCATAGAAATGGATGACGATACGACAACAGACTCTATAGAAGAATAGGTGATTCTGTATGAAAAAAATAATTTCAATTGTGCTGTGTGTTGTGTGTGTATTTTCTGTTTTTTCTGTAAATGTTTTTGCCGAAACTGCTGAAACTGTAGTTAATGAAACTGTGGAATACCTTGAAGACGGAAGTTATATTGTAACAACCATTACAGAGGAATTAAATTCATCGGTAGCAAGAGCAACTAACACTAAAACAGGTACAAAAAAATCAACGCTATATAATTCAAATGATGAACCGATGGTAGTGCTTAAGCTTACAGCAACATTTAATTATACCGGTTCATCTGCAACTTGCACATCAGCATCCACTTCGTATACAGTATATAATGATAATTGGAAGGTCACTTCCGCTACTGCAACAAAAAGTGGAAACAAAGCAACCGGCAATTTTACATCTAAACGATATACATTGCTTATACCTGTGCAGACAATTAATTCAACAATTACTTTAACCTGTAGTAACTCAGGTACATTGTCATAAAAAACATAACACAAAGTCCGGCATCTTCGGGTGCCGGATTTTTTTTGTTTATTTCTCTTTCGGGAAGTGCAATTCCTTGCGTTATATTTGCAGTACGATATAATTGATGTAAATATATTGAAAGAGGTTATAAAATGTATAATAATGTCGAATTCGGGCAATTCATCAGAGAAAAACGTGAACGTCTGGACTTCTCAAGAGAATACCTTGCAGAGCAATGTTCACTCAGCGATAAGTGCATTGCAAATATTGAACATGGAAAATCAGATCCCAAATTAAGTACCGTTTTGGAGTTGTGCTGCATGTGCAAGATTAATGTTGGAGACTTGTCAAAGTTTATAGAGATCGGAGAAAGAATGCAGTGAAATACAACTATATTTGCGTAAAACAAGAGCTGTGGCATAAAGATATTGGTAATTATACATCATACGGAATAGCCCTCGATAATAAATTACTGCAAAGTGATGTCTGTTGTGAAAATAAGTCGGTAAAATCTCTTGTCAAAATTTTGAATGAATTGCAAATCGAAAAACCTCAGGTGAAATATCTTGTTGAAGATTTGATTTATTCAGTGTAATCTTGTATTTTCAGAAAAAAATAAATAAAAGTAGGAATTATAGAACATATTTGATAAAACCTTCGGGTAAAGACGTTCCTTCTCTTTCCTTACGGTTCGGGAGGGAGCTTTTTTTTGACTTGCATATTGACTTGCATTTTTAAATCTTTTTTGTAATTATGCCTTATTTTTTAACCAAATAAATAATAATTAAATTAAAAAGAAAAAGCCCTAAAACCACGCATTATAGCGGTTTTAAGACCTTTTGATTCTGGTGGACCCGAAGAGGATTGAACTCTCGACCTTACGGTTGCGAACCGTACGCTCTCCCGGTTGAGCTACGGGCCCGTTTTTTATAATTATAGCCCTCATTTTTTTGTTTGTCAATGGCGGAACAAACATCAGTTATCATAAAAAATATGCATCTCGTTACATTTTTAATGCATATCATTCTCAATCTATTGATTAAACAATTTTCTTGAATTATAATCGGTTCTGCATGGGGTGACGAGAATAATACGAACCGGATTGCTCCCGTCACACCGGAGATTTTTTGCATGACATCATTATTCCCCGTATGATCGTCAAATGAAAAACACCTCATACGTTTTTCCGTATGAGGTGAAAATTTTTGCTTTAACTTAATTAACCGAGAACCTTTTCTGCGATTTCTTTTGTATCTCTTGCAATCATAAGCTCTTCGTTTGTGGGGATAACATAGACCTTGACCTTTGAGTCGGGACCTGAAAGCTCGCCGCCCTGACCTCTGATAGCCTTTGGGTTCTCCTCAGCATTGAAGGTTATGCCCAGATAGCCGAAGCTTTCACAGATGTTCTGACGAAGGGGCTGTGAGTTTTCACCGATACCGCCTGTGAATACGATTGCGTCAACACCCTGCATTGCTGCGATGTACTGACCGATGTACTTTCTTATCTGATACCAGAGCATCTTCTTTGCAAGCTCAGCCTGCTTGTTGCCCTCTGCTGCAGCCTTGAGAATGTCTCTGTCGTCGCTCATGCCGCCTGAAATGCCGAATACACCGGATTTCTTGTTAAGTACAGCGTTTGTCTCGGCAGGTGTCCAGCCCTCTTTTTCCTGAAGGAAAGTAACAACTGAGGGATCAAGGTTGCCGGAACGTGTACCCATGATGAAACCGTCAAGGGGAGTAAGACCCATTGATGTGTCGATAACCTTGCCGTCCTTGATAGCCGTGATTGAAGAACCGTTGCCCAGGTGGCATGTGATAAGCTTTATATCCTTAAGATCCTTGCCCATGATCCTTGCACACTCGCCGCTGACATATCTGTGGGAAGTGCCGTGGAAACCGTAACGGCGGATCTGATATTTCTCATAATATTCATAGGGAATACCGAACATGTATGCTTCCTCAGGCATTGTTGAATGGAATGCATTGTCGAAAACTGCAACTTCGGGAACGTCCTTGCCGAAAACTTCCATACAAGCGTTGATACCCTGAATGTGGGCAGGATTGTGAAGGGGAGCAAGATCGCAAAGACTCTCGATACCTGCAACAACTTCGTCAGTGATAAGAGTGCTTTCCTTGTAGATAGCACCGCCCTGAACAACTCTGTGACCGATCGCTGAGATCTCATCAAGAGAATCAATAACCTTGTATTCGCCTGTAGTGAGAGCCTCCTTGACAACAAGGAATGCCTCAGTATGGTTTTTCATTGTAACTTCTTTTTCGAGCTTGCCCTTTGCAGTTTTAAGTTCAAAGCCGCCCTTTTCAGCACCTACACGCTCGCAGATACCTTTTGCGATAACGACTTCGCCGTCCATGTCGATAAGCTGGTATTTAAGTGAGGAGCTACCGGCATTGATAACGAGAATTTTCATGAAAATCTACCTCCGAAATATTTTTTATCTTGATACTTTTCTTACAATGTTATATTATATACTTATGAAATAAATTTTTCAACAATTTTTTGAAAGGATATTGAAAAATTATGAAGGTTTCAGCCATCATTGCGGAATACAACCCTTTTCATAACGGTCACAAGTACCACATAGAGGAGACAAAACGCCGTACCGACAATTCTTTTGTCATGGTAATAATGAGCGGTAATTTTGTACAGCGTGGTGAACCTGCAATTATCGAAAAAAGAGAGAGGGCTAAGGCTGCCTTAATGAACGGGGCTGACCTTGTGGTGGAATTACCCGTTCCGTGGGCAACTGCATCAGCGGAAAGATTTGCAAGAGGTGCTGTTTATATTGCGGCTCAGGCAGGTATAGTTGATTATCTTTCCTTCGGCTGTGAAAGCGATGATATAAGCTCTCTTGAACAGATAGCAAGAATTCTCAACGATAAAGTTTACTTCCGTCAGATAAAGGACTATTATGACGATAATATGTGTTCCTATGCACAGGCAAGAAGTGCCGTTGTCAGTGAGATACTGGGTAAAGACTGTACTGAAATGATGATGAAACCCAACAATATTCTTGCAATCGAATATATAAGAGCGTTGCAGTCCTTTAAGTCACCGATAAAGCCGTTAGGCGTTGTCCGACAGAATGCTGAGCATGATTCTGCGTTGGCTTCAGGCAATATGACCTCTGCAATGAATATAAGAAATCTTATCCGGACAGGGAAGTCATACGAAAAGTTCGTACCTTCAAACACGCTGAAAATTTTTGATGAGGCACAGAAAAACAATATTTTCCCCTCACGTTATTCAAGACTTGAAACTGCGGTTCTGGCTGATTTGAGACGGAAACAGCCCTCAGATCTTGCATCTGTTCCCGATGTGGCAGAGGGAATAGAATATCGAATACTTGAAGCCGCAAAAAACTCTGTTTCCCTTGACGAAGTTTTTGATAAGGTCAAAACAAAGCGTTATGCTCATGCAAGGATCAGAAGGATCATACTTTCCTCGTTCTTAGGTATCACCGAGCAGGACGTTTCCACTTTGCCGCCGTATATAAGGGTTCTCGGACTTAATGATAACGGCAGAGCCATGCTTAAAGAGATGAAAAGCAGATTTTTCTTCCCTGTGATCATGAAGTACGGCGATGTAAAATATCTTGACGATAATGCAAAAAATATATTTATGAAAGAATCTCTTGCGACGGATATTTATAATCTGTCATTACCCGAAAGACGCATCTGCGGTACGGATATGACGGATGAGATAGTGTATATGCCGTAAACAATAATTTGTCGAACCAATTAACAATGTACAATGTACAATTTACAATTGTGCAGATGTAGCGATGCAGGCGGTTTTTTGTAAATTATTGTACATTGTACATTGTAAATTGTAAATTGTTCATTGATAAATTCTGATTTGTTTCCCTGCCATCGGTTTTCCGGTGGCTTTTAAATATTTTTTTCTTTTTTATCGGCAGATTTTTCTTTTTTCTGACGAATATATTAACGGAATTGCAATTCTGACCAGCGAAAGGAGTAATAGCATGACACAGGAAGAGATTCTTGCACTTATGCGTTCCGATGCGGATAAAGGCATCGAAGCTGTGACCCGCATGTACAGTGCATTGGTGTATAAAATTGCATGGACAAAGCTTTCGTCGGTGTGCACCAAAGAAGATGTGGAAGAGACTGTCAGCGATGTTTTTCTTGATTTTTACAAGAATTATAACAGTGTGGACCTTAACAAAGGCTCTCTGACATCGTTTATCATGGTGCTGGCTCAGAGACGGTCTGTTGATGTTTTCCGCAAGGCGTTGAGGCAGAAAAATATAGATTCATTTTACGAAGGAGATGTATCCTCGGGGGATTTTTCTGCTGACATGATACCTGAAAGTGATGAACGCTGCCGGCTGCTTGAATGTATCGGCAGACTTGAAAAGACAGAGCAGACCATAATCTTCCGCAAATATTATTTCGGCGAAACTTATAATGAAATCGGTTTGAGACTCGGTTTGAGTGAAAACGCAGTCAATAAACGCTGTCTGCGTGCTGTTGAAAAACTGAGTATTATGATGAAAGGAGAGAACGATGATGACTGATAAAAAATTAGAAGCGTTGTTTTCAGAGCTTAGCGAAGATGAAATAAAGGCTTTTGAAGAAACAGGCGTTGACATGAATTGCGAAATTGATGATATGACAAAAAGAAGAATAGCCGATAAGGTCAGAGCAAAAACAGGAGAGCTTAATGTATGTAAGGTTAAGCCTAAAAAGAGAATCAGTTGGAAAATTGCACTTATTGCGGCGGTAATTGTAATCATTTTTGCCGTAAGTACAGGTGCGGTGTATAAATTTGCACTTTCTGACGGACTTGTTGAAGAGATGAACCTTGAAAAAATCGAACGTATAAAGACTGTTGTTGATACAGAAACGCTTGATGAGGACAGCGTTCAGACAGTTCAGAAAACCGTATCTGCAAACGGCTTTACCGTTACTTTTGAGGCTATTGTTGAGGGTGCTTCCCTTAATAAAAATTATATACACGGCTCTGCAAACGATGAAACAGGTAAAGATTCACAGGTTGCAAGAAATTATGCGATTTTTTCTGTTACAAGGGATGACGGCAGTTCATTTTTCAATAATGACAAAGACCCCAGAGAATTTTGTGACTTAGGTGTTGTTGCGTTGGTTCACGGCTATGAACCGTCTGTGTCTCTGTTCGGAAATGACATTTTCATATATGAAGAGGAAAATGTGTTATATATTGCATGCGATATAACTGAGGTTTATAAGTTTGCAGACCATGAGCTGTCAATAGCTGTTTGCGGTTATTATTCGGTTGACGGAACTATTCTTCGTATGGATGAAAACGGTGATTTCTATTTTGTTGACTCTTATGATGACATTCATGCACTATTCAATTTTGATATTGAAGATGAATACGCCGATGTTGAGGCTCAGAAAGCCGACATTTCAGCACGTCCTTATGATTATAACACAGATCCCGATTATGCATGGGCTGATGAGATAATTGCAAAGGATGAAGCCTTTAAAAATTCCGGTATTGATTTGTCCTATGCGATAGGAAATCATAAATGGAAAGGTTCATATCCTTTACAGTTTGGTGAAGTTGAGCATGCTGAGGATTTCATTGAGCTCTATAAGTCAAGAGATACATTAAATGCCGCAGGAACAGATAAATTATTAACTATCGCTCAGGAGCTTTTTGATAAGCTGGATCCTCTCGGCACAGAATTTATAGAAAACAAAACGGGGAAAGCTTATGATGACGTTACAGATAAGGAGATCGCAGAGCTTAGTGATGAGTTTGATGCTTATATAGTAGAAAACGATCATTTTCTTAAGAGCGATCTGACGGATGATTTTAAACTTGTCAAATTTGCTGACGGCAGTGAGTATGTATATCTTGATAACGGCTGGTTCTTGTATTTCCCCGCAAATGATGAAAATGCAAAACTTATTTTTGTTGCAGGTTCCGGAATCGTAATCAGCTTTGAAGGCTCAAGTACCAATATATGTAATATCGGATGGAATAATTTTCCGATAAACAGAAACTTCTTATATCCGGGATATATTGAGGATATATGGTATCTTGAGGGCGGTGTTGATGAAAACAGTTTGTATGCTGAGTTTTACGAAGAAGAACAGTATAACGCATACGTAAACACTATCAAGAATTCTGACACGGATGCCATATATTCAATTGTTAAGTCTTTCAGTAATTATGAAGGTACGGTACAGGTGTTTAATTAATAATAAAAAATTACCCGTTGACATATTTTTAATTATGTGATAGAATAACCTTACTTTGATATTAAAAATGCGTTGACGGCGTGTAAGTAGCGTTCATTTTATCCGAAAGAGAGTGGTCATCACCGGCTGTAAGTGACCTCGGGGGCAATGAAAGGTGAATTTCAGCGTCTGAGCTGTCTGCGAAAACATCTGATTAAGCAGAATGTAACCGCTGCATTAAAGCGGACGATGAGTGCGGAAACGAAAATTTCCGAATTCGGGTGGTACCACGGTTATTTTTTCCGTCCCGTTATTTTCGGGACGGATTTTTTTAATTAAGAGGTAATAAGGAATAGTGAATAAGTGAGGAAAAGGCTTCGCCTTTTGAACCATTTTAATAAATAAAAAAGAAGCAGGGAATAGTTGAATAAGTAATTTTCCTGATTATATGAAAGGACGATAAATATGGACGACAAGACAATGGAGCTTCGTGTGCAGTTTGAAGATAGTCTTAAAGCGGCTGATTCATCTGAAAAGATCGAACAGCTTCGTGTTGAATTTTTAGGCAAAAAAGGTCACGTTGCAGCCCTTATGGGTCAGCTCAAGACCGTTCCCAACGATCAGAAAAAGGCATTCGGTCAGTCTGTTAATGTTCTCAAGCAGGAGATCGAAAAGAGTCTTGCCGAGGCACATGCTGAAATTGTAAAAAAGGAAGAGCAGAAACTCATTGATTCCGCTGAGGATTACGATGTTTCTCTCCCCATGGATATCGATATGGGCTCTTATCACCCCATTACGGTCATCCAGCGTGAGGTTGAGGAGATTTTCCGTACAATGGGCTTTACCATTGAAGATTTCTTTGAGATCACAGACGATTTCAACTGCTTTGAGGCTCTTAATATTCCAAAGCATCACCCCGCAAGAGATATGCAGGATACATATTACCTCTCCAGCGGTCAGCTTCTCAAAACTCACACTTCTGCAGCTCAGAACTCAATCATGAAGAAATACGGTGCACCTCTTCGTGCAGTTTTCCCCGGCAGATGCTTCAGAAATGAGTCAACCGACGCTTGCCACGAAAATACATTCTTCCAGATGGAAGGTATCATGATCGACGAGGATATTTCCATATCCAATCTTATCTATTTCATGAAGACTATGCTTTCCGAGGTCTTCGGTCAGGATGTTACCGTCAGACTGCGTCCCGGCTTCTTCCCCTTTGTTGAACCGGGCTTTGAGCTTGATATTCAGTGTCTTATCTGCGGCGGCGATGGCTGTCCCTCATGTAAAAACAGCGGTTGGCTTGAGCTTTGCCCCTGCGGTATGATTCATCCCAATGTTTTAGAGTACGGCGGAATCGACACTGAAAAATACACGGGCTTCGCTTTCGGCTTAGGTCTTACACGACTTGCCATGATGAAGTACGGTATAAAGGACATCCGTGTGCTGAACTCCGGTAATCTTAAATCGCTTTCACAATTCATCGGTAAATAAGGAGGAGAGAGAAAATGTTTGTATCAATGAACTGGATAAATGAATATGTTGATCTCAGCGGTCTTGATGTTGAAGAAATTATTCACCGCTTTACTCTTTCCACTGCCGAGGTTGAGGATATCATTTATAAGGGCAATGACATTGAAAAAGTCGTTGCCGGTAAGATTATTTCAATTGAAAATCACCCCAACTCAAAGAAGCTTCATCTTCTCAAGGTCGATGTCGGTGAAAAGGTTCTCGACATTGTCTGCGGTGCACCCAATGTAAGAGAAGGCATGGTAGTTCCCGTTGCCATGGCAGGGGGCAGAGTCTGCGGCGGCGAGATAAAGACTGCTGTTGTTGCAGGCTATGAGTCTTCGGGTATGTGCTGTTCCGAGTCAGAGCTTGGTATCAGTGACGATCATTCGGGTCTTATGGAGCTTGACGGAGATATCAGACTCGGTACTGATATCTGCGATATTTTCCCCATCAAGGACGTTATCTTTGAAGTTGATAACAAATCCCTTACAAACCGTCCCGACCTCTGGGGACATTACGGTATCGCAAGAGAGTTTTCCGCAATCACAAAAAGACCCCTCAAACCCCTTGCAACAGATGAGAGCAGTTATGATGAGGGTGAGGAGATACCCGTTGAGATAAAGAGCGATTACGTTTACAGATATTCCGCTCTGCGTATAAATAACATAAAGAAGACAGTCAGCCCCGTTGATATGAGGATCAGACTTTTCTACTGCGGTATGAGAGGAATCAATCTTCTTGCTGACCTTACAAACTACCTTATGCTTGAAATGGGTCAGCCCATGCACGCATTTGACGGTAAGAAGGTTCAGTCTATAGGTGTAGGTCTTGCTGAGGGTAAAGGTACATTTACTACTCTTGACGAGGCTGAAAGAGAGCTTGACGAAAATACACTTCTTATTTATAACAACAATGAACCTGTTGCAGTTGCAGGTATCATGGGCGGTCTTGATTCCGAAATTGTAGGCGATACTGACAGTGTTGTTCTTGAATCCGCTAACTTTGACGGCGTTTGTGTCCGTAAGACATCTTCAAGACTGGGTCTTCGTACAGATGCTTCCATGCGTTATGAGAAGATTCTTGATCCGGAAATGACTGTAACGGCTATCCGCCGTTTTGTAAAGCTTCTCAAGGACATTGAGCCCGATTGCGTTGTTGCTTCAAAGCTGGCTGATGTGTACAATAAGAAGTATCCCGAAATTGAACTTTCTTTTGATAAGAGATACGTTGACAGATACACGGGTATTGACATTTCAAATGAGCAGATCATTGAAACTCTTACAGCTCTCGGCTTCGGTGTAAAGACCGAAAATAACGAATTTTGCGTAAAAGTTCCCTCATGGAGAGCTACAAAGGACGTTACAATAAAGGCTGATATCATCGAGGAGATTACAAGAATCTACGGCTATGATAATTTCGATATCACCACTACAAAGAGTGCCCTCAAGCCCGTAAGAGCTGAAAAGGTCAAGAGTGAGGATGCACTCATTAAAGACTTGCTTGTAAATAAATTCAATCTTCATGAAGTTCATTCATATATCTGGTGTGACGGTAAAAAGTACAAGAAGCTGGGCATTGAGGTTGAGGACAACTGCCGAATTCTCAATATTCCCACTCCCGAAAACGGCACTATCAGAAATTCAATGATACCCACACTTCTGACTATGGTTTATGAGAACAAATCATACGCACCTGCATTCGGAATTTTTGAGGCAGGACGTGTAGTTGACGGATATCTTGAAAACGGCTACTGCAACGAGAGAAGACATCTCGGTATCGTTATGTTTGACAAGACGGTCAGCGAGAAAGAGCTTTATTTCAAGGTTCTTAATATGCTCAAGTTTATCTTCCGTGACATCAAGCACGATGATGCTGACTTTGCAAAGGCAGCAGAAGTCAATCACGCATATCAGCACCCCAAGAACACTGCTATCGTGTCATATAAGGGTGAGAAGATCGGCGAGATGTTCACACTTCATCCCATGAACAGTCAGAAGATAGACAAAAATGCTTCTGTCGTATGTGCTGAGATCGACCTTGACAGCTTCTATGCTGTCAATGTAAGCGATGTTCAGTATGCAGAGCCTTCAAAGTTCCCCGCAATCGACTATGACCTGTCCTTCATCATTCCCGAGGGCAAGAAATACGCCGACATCAGGGCAACATGGGAAAGCATGAATATTCCCGAGCTTGCGGGTGCAAAGGTCATCGATATGTTCGACGACGGCATCACAAAGAGTATGGCAGTAAGACTGTCCTTCTCTTCACCCGACAGAACTCTTGCTATGGAAGAGATTCAGAAATATATTGATGATCTTCTGAGCAAACTCGGCGAGATAGGTATTGCTCTTAAACAGTAATTTGAATAAGATCAACGGCAGGATTCATTTCCTGCCTTTTTCTTGTCTGTTGATACAATCTTTGTTGTTTGTGTCATGCGTGTTGACATGAACAACTGAAAACAGTATAATTGTTGTCGGTGATATAAATGGACAGAATACCCGGAGCAGGAGCTATGATGTTCCTGCAAAATGAAAAGGCTAAAAAATGGCTTGACAGTCAGTCGTTACCTTACAGGTCACTGATGGCTTATTACCGTTGTGCGGCAATGGAAATCGAAACTAAATTCAATGTTTTGAACGAAGAGTTTTCTTTACAGCATGACAGAAATCCTATTGCATCCGTAAAAACCAGAATCAAATCTGTTGACAGCATTGTGGAAAAGCTTCTGAGAAAAGATCTGCCTCTGACGGTGGAAAGTATTGAAGCTAATCTTAATGATGTTGCCGGTATAAGAGTTGTTTGTCCTTTTATTGATGATGTTTACATGATCGCAGATTCATTTTTAAAGCAGGACGATATAAAACTGATAAAAAAGAAGGACTATATAAAAAATCCGAAAGAAGGCGGCTACAGAAGTCTGCATCTTATTACGGAAGTTCCCATTTTCCTTGCTGAGCATAAAAAATATATGAGAGCTGAGATCCAGCTTCGCACTATTGCAATGGATTTCTGGGCAAGTCTTGAGCATCAGCTGACATACAAAAAGGATATTGAAAATATCGACGAAGTCAATGCCGAGCTGAAGCGTTGTGCCCTGATAAATGCAGAGCTTGACGAACGCATGACAGCCATAAAAAAGAGCATAATGTAGAAAATTTATTCACTTAGGTAATAGTTTGAAAATTTTTCGGCTTTCAAGTTATTTTTAAGCAACAGGATGTATATTACAGACACAGGATGCATCAACAAAGGTCAGCTGTCCTGACCGTTGCTGATAAAGGAAGCAAAAAAAGGACAGACAACCATCTTCCGTCTTCGGACGATTACATACAGTACACTACCTCTTAAAATGTCAGAACGCAGTCTTCATAAGAAGGCTGCGTTCTGGCGTTTAAATTGGTTAAACTAATCGTGAGGTGTTTTTATGAATATTGCGATAGTAACAGGAGCATCATCGGGAATCGGCAGAGAATTTGCTTTAAGAATTTCAGAACGATACTCACCGGATGAAATATGGCTGATCTCAAGACGGGAAGATAAGCTCAGATATACTGCACAGCAGATAAAAACCGATACCCGGATCATTCCCCTTGATCTTTCAAAAAATGAATCCCTTGAATTTTTAAGAAAAAAACTGACGGAATCGGCTCCGTCAGTTAAGATATTAGTCAATGGTGCGGGGTTCGGCAAATTCGGCACGGTGGAATCTCAGACCGGAAAAGATATTGAAGACATGATAAATCTGAATGTCCGTGCAACGGCTTGTATTACGAAAATGTGTCTTCCGTATATGCTGCCCGGCTCGGCAATTATAAATATATCGTCTGTTTCGGGATTTGTTGCCTTGCCGTATATCAATGTGTATTCTGCGACCAAAGCGTTTATTTTAAGATTTTCTCAGGCATTGGCAAAGGAGCTTGAGACGAAAAATATCAGCGTAACCGCAGTGTGTCCCTACTGGGTCTCATCGGAATTTATTTCTGTAGCTCAGGATTCCCCCGACGGTGACAGTATCAATAATTTCCGATTTATAGCTTATCCTTATACAGTCGTAAAAAGAGCACTTAAGGATGTCAGCCGTGGAAAGATAGTCTCTCATTGCGGTATGATTCCTGCTGTTATCCGTACTGCCTGTGCCATGCTGCCGTTTGACCTGAAAATGAAAATATGGGACAGCTCAAGACGGCTTAATAATTCACAACGTAGTCAACAATGCCCTGGGCAATTGCCGTTGCAAGCACCTTCTGACCGCCTTCAGACATAAGGAATCGGGCATCAAGCTCATTTGTCAGATAACCGCACTCAACAAGCACCGACGGGCATTCTTCGATCCTTGTTACCATAAACGGATAGAATTTAATTCCTTTGTCAACATCAGCATATTCTGCAGAGGCAGGATCTGTGTAATAATACTGCTTGTATGTCTTCACGATCTGAGAATGGATAGATGAAGCAAGAGGCATTGAGTAGCTTCTGTAATAGAATGTATGTGTGCCGAGCCATGATGTGGCTTCCGAGCCGTCACAGTGGATGCTGACAAACATGTCAGGGGATTGTGTCCGTGCCATTTCGACACGTTCCGAAAGAGTCAGTGCTTCTCCCTCATCTCTTGTGACAATGACTGTTGCACCGTTTTCTCTGAGTATTTCAGCCGCTTGCAGGGCAATTGAATAAGTTATCTCTTCTTCGTAGGTGGACATGCCGTAATTCGTACCGGGGTTACCGTATCCGCCGTGACCGGGATCAAGCATGATGACCGTTCCTTCAAGAGAATCGGTATTATTTCTGAATGTGACTGTTATCCTACCGCTGTCGCTTATGCTGTATGAATAGCCGTTAAAGGAGCCTTTTTCTCTAAGATAAAGTCTTAGTGTGATCGTTTTTGTTTCGGTGTTTGTGTACCATTCTGCAGATGAAAAAATTTCACTTGCGGAAAAATCAGGCTCTGCGGAATAACTGCAAGCCGAAGTGTCCATAAATATGATGTCAACATATTCAGCCGTGAATTCATTAATGTTGTATATCCTTTGCAGATATCCTTTATAATAATCCTGCGGAGCTTCTATAAACTTTACAAATGTGGGGTAGGTGGGAGTGAGCGTAAGTGTTGTGCCGTTCTGTGTCGATACCGAATCAAGATTTATCGCATTTTCGGGCATTGTGTAACCGCCGAGGATAATTACCGTATCATCGGCATGTATTTTCATGCCTGTTGACGTGACACAGATGATGTTATTGTCGCTGACGAGATAGGAGTCGATATAACCGTAAGAACCTGCCAGCTGCGGAGTGCATGTGGGGTCTGAGGAATCGTCCTGTGCGGCGGTCGAAGTGGTTTCGGAATAGTTTTTCGTCACAAGGCACATATCCGAGTTGCCCTGACCGTTATTGTTATAGGGAGATGCTTTTTGCTCCTGATCGCACATGACGATATCGTCAATGCCGTTGTATGTTGCCGCAAAAGATACCTGTTCGGCTGTCAGCAATGACATTTCACGGCTCAGCTCAAATTCTGCGGTGAATTCTGCATAATCGCCGTTTTCCGTACTTTTTTCAAGCTTTACAAGATATGTGTTTGCAACTGAAGCATAAACAGCCGCATCTTTTCTTGCAGTAGCGGTCAACTGAACTTTTTTACCGTCAGTAACAGCATTACAGTCGGTCATTACATCGACTGCACGGTTAATGTAATAAGTGTAGGCGGCATTTTTATGTTTGATAACGATTTTGTTCTTTCCTTCAACAAGAGGGATCGAAATTGTAAATTGCCCGTCATCGCCTTGTGTTTCAGCGGTTATCCAACCGCCGTTCCATGTGCTCCATGCGAAAACAGGGCATGTATTATCCGATGTGCCGCTGAATTCAACAGAGGTCTTGTCGTCGCTTACTCTGAAATCAGTCAGAGTAAGTGCAGTGTAATCGGAATTATTGAAATATTCGTAATAAGAATAAAGATTTGTCGCAGTGCAGTTATCGTCAGTGCTGAGTTTTTCACGGTCGTACATTATGCATCCCGAAAAACCGCCGTTGTTGTAAAGCATTTTGACGAGAGACTGTATTTCTGTGGGATTTTCACGGGTAACACAGTCATTTCTGAGTACCGCATATATTTTTGAATCAGATTTAAGAGCAGATCGTGCCCATGTTTTTATTACATTCTCGGCATTTTCCGCAACGGTGGAATCTATCTGTACAAAATAAAAATCAAGAGATGCGTTCTCAATGCTTGCTTTTATTTCATCGCTGAGAGCTTCATTCAGATAGATACCGAGAACAATGTTTGATTCCTTGATTTCGGGATATATTTTTTCAGCCTTATGAATGTCCGAAGTCTCAACACATATCTTATATGAGCCGAAAGTGTTGCAGACTGATGTTATATCGTTTTTGCTGAGCATCTTTTCGGACAGTAAGATAATAACATCAAGCCCGTTGTTTTCAGCGGCAGTAATAAGAAGTCCGAGCTTTTTTTCATCGTATCTTATAAGCACTGTATTCGGCTGTATCGCATCAACTTTTTCAAAAACGGCATTAGCCGCTTCTTCATCGGTACCGTTCATATCTTTTTCGGGGTCTATTATATAACCCTTGATATCATCGGAAAGAGAGCTTTCGGTAACGAGAAGATCAAAGGCAGTATCAGCGTTTTCCTTTATCATTTTATCGATATCGGCATATTGAATATTCTCGTCTTTGTAAGCATCAAAAACAAGCCAACCTATAAAAGCTCCTGTAAGAACAAGGAGCAGGATTACGAGGGGGATTATTATCTTCTTTTTCATTTAGTTTCTTTTTTCTCTCCCTTTTCTTCGGGCTTTTCGTCACCTGTGACCTTACACTTTTTTGTTTTTACGTCAATACGGTCAAAGCAGGCTTTGAATCTTATTGTGAACATAACATGGCTGTTACAGCTTTTACAGAAGAAAAGTGCACGGAAGGATTGATTTACCGTTTTCCAATCCGAGACTTTGCTCATTCTTTTTTTACAGTCGTCGCAATAGCATACCATTTTGCTTCTGTCTATACGTTCATCACGTATGTTTGTGATGTATTTTGCTTTAAAAAGCAGACGCCTGTAAAATTCGCTGTCGCATTCAAAAACTCTTTCCATAAGAGCATCTTTGTTATAGGATTTTTTTAGGCATCTCAGACTCAGTAATGAGTCGTCAAGAGCTCTGTGTGTGGAATACTCGCTGACATCAATGTCAAAAAGCTGAGCAGCAGCAGAAAGACCGATCTGCTGAGCGTTGGAAAGCCCCAGCTTCTGCTGGCAATATTGCTGAAGATCGGTATAGCGGGGGATAAAGGGAATTGTGTCGATATCGCAGAAAAACTTGAGATTATCGAGCATTACCCGAATATCGCAGTTGCCCCAGGACATGAAAACGCAGTCCCTGTCGCCGATCCATTTTGAAAAGTCTGAAATTGCCTTGTTGAAGCTGACACCGCCGTACATATCCTCATTTGAGATATGGGTAAGGTTGCGGACTCTGCCGCTTAATTTGCTTGAAAGCTGAGATTTTATAAGCACGGAAAAGGTATCAGTGACTTCCAGATCCTCATCTACCATAACTGCACCGATCTCTAATATTTCATTGAAAAAGCTTTTGAGTTTTTTATTGTAGGAGTTGTTCCATTCAAGATCCATTATTATA
>CAZTFS010000043.1:0-1165 GCA_964613045.1 uncultured Eubacteriales bacterium | reverse complement strand
TTATATAATGCATCACAAAGCTCCTTTGTCATTTTTATGTATAATATATTATAATCATACTATATGTATTTCGATTTGTCAAATAAATGAATTGCGTATTTCTCAGATAATTATGTTTTGATCTTTGCTTTTTGCTGAAGCTCCAGATACAGCAACGCTGTCATTTCTGCATCGGTTGCGGCACGGTGATAATTCTCAAACTTAATGCAGAAATAATCACACAGATATCCGAGATTTTTACTTTGCATGTTCGGAAAAGGCTCACAGCGGTAGCGTAAAAATCGCAATGTGTCAAAGACATCATTTCCTATAAAAATACCGTATTCGTCAGCCCAGTGACCCATTATTTTGCAGTCAAAGCCGACAGCATTATGCCCCACGAGAATATTGTTACCCGCAAATTCTTTGAATGCGGGAAGAACTTCATATATCTTTCCGGCACCTTGCACCATTTTGTCTGTAATTCCCGTAAGCTGTGTAATGTGATAAGGAATATGCATTTCCGGATCGACAAATTCACTGAAAGAGTCTGTGATGATACCGTTTACGACTTTCACCGCACCTATTTCAATTATCTGAGAGCTTCGTGGCAGTCCCGTGGTCTCAATATCGAAAGCTACAAAAGAGGAAAAATCGGGGATTTTTATCTCTTTTGCGGGGAAGAATTTTTCTGTATTACCGAAAAGGTCCTGCATGTTAAAATTCCTCTTCCTTTATAATATGACCGGAGATGCACTGAACCGATGTTACTTTATCTCTTTTAAGACGCAGTGTTTTATCCGTCGCATCGGCAATGGATTTTACATTCGTAGGTAATAAGTGAACAAAAACATATTCGGCACGGTTAATGTTGTGTCTTTCTTTTTTTATGAATTCTGCCATTGGCGGACATATCTTTCCGAACCATACAGGAGTGCAGATTATCACTTTGCCGTAAGAGGAAACATCAGTATCATAGGGGAACAGGAGCATAGGCTTGTCAGTTACCGCAAATTTTGTGCAGTTAAGAAAACCGTACCAGCCGGCAGTGTTTTCAATGGTTTCAATTTCGAGAATATCTGCATTTTCATCTCTTATGATTTTCAATGCCGCCTCTTCGGCATACCCTTTTCTTGAATAATAAACAACAAGAGTTTTCATTTGTTCCCGTACCTTTCAGTAAACA
>CAZTFS010000042.1:0-18222 GCA_964613045.1 uncultured Eubacteriales bacterium | reverse complement strand
ATTGTAAATTGTAAATTGTTCATTGATAAATTATTGTTTACAAAACTCGAGTAAAGAGGTGTACTATGAAGAAGAAAAAAAACGGTGAGCGTTCCGGTGTATTGAAAAACACCTTCTATGCCATCAAAGTAATAACAAAAGCTTCACCACTGCTTTTAATAGGCTACACAGCTTCGATTTTCGGTTACTGGTGCTTTGAAAGCTATCTGAAAAATGTTGTTTTTCTTGACAAAATAATATCCACCATAACAGACGGCGGAACTTTTTCCGAATTTATGAAAACACTTATAATTTTCTGCATTATCGGTATATTTGCACAATTCCTGGATTGCTTCGGTGATTTTGTTTCATCATCAGAAAACAAAAAAGTGTACAAGCTCCTCAATGAACAGATATTCAGAAAAGCATGTTCCGTCGATGTGGAATGCTACGAAAATCCCAAGTTCTATGATAATTATAAGCGTGCAACCGATGTTATAAATAACGATATGACCCTTGAATTTTCATGGTGTCTTTGTAACATGATCGCTTTTATTGCGGTCGGTGCAAGCCTTGTCAGTTATATATGCTCGGTCGATCCGAAGATCCTGTTTTTCCTTTTGGGGATGGTCGCTTATGTTATTTCCCAGTCGTTCAGAAATAAAATTGAATACAAAAAAGAAAAGGAAATGACTCCCAACAACCGCAAAAAGGACTATGTGCAGAGAGTTGTATTTTTAAAGGACTTTTCCAAGGATATGCGTACTTCCGGCATTTATCATGTTATGAAGACTCGATTTGTTAATGCCGTTGAAAACAACTGTGAAATTATTCGCAGATACGGCTGGAAAACGGGAATTTTAGATGTCTTGGGTGGCTTTTTCAGTGAGATTCTGCCCATTGCCGGAACTCTTATCTACGGCATTGTCGGATTCATCAACGGCGATATCACAGTTGCACAGTTTGCTGTCATCGTCAGTGCAATAACGAGTCTTAAAAAACTGATCGAAGATATCAGCAGAGATCTGACAGAGATGCAGAGACTTTCGCTCTATTTCGGCAATCTCAGAACTTTTTTCAATTACGAAAACAGACTTGATAACGGCACAAAAAAAGCTGAAAAGCTTGAATCCGTGGAATTCCGCAATGTTACATTTACATATCCCGGAGCATCAAAACCGTCACTCAGAAATGTTAATTTAAAAATAGGCAGAAACGAAACTGTTGCCATCGTCGGCAAAAACGGTGCAGGCAAATCTACATTTGTAAAGCTTCTGCTTCGTTTTTACGATCCCGATGAGGGGGAGATATTCTATAACGGCATCAATGTCAAAGAATACGATATGGAGTCTTTGCGTAAGCGTGTCGGTACTGTTTTTCAGGATTACAAGGTTTTTGCACTGTCTGTAAATGAAAACGTGCTGTGCCGTGAATGCGAAAATGAGGATGACCGTATTCATGCCGAAAAAGCTCTGAAAAAAAGCGGTGTTTTTGACAAGATCCGCACACTTGAAAACGGTGCAGATACTGTTCTTACCCGTGAATTTGACGATAAAGGTGCAGGACTTTCGGGCGGTGAGCAACAAAAAGTTGCAGCGGCAAGAATGTTTGCACATCCTTTTGATCTGGCAGTGTTGGATGAACCATCCTCTGCACTTGATCCCATCGCCGAATACAAAATGTATGAAAGTCTCATTGATGAAACAAAAAATAAAATGGTCGTTTACATTTCCCACAGACTTTCAAGTGCCGTGCTTTCGGACAGGATATATGTTTTTGCAAACGGAACTGTTGCCGAAAGCGGAAGCCATGCCGAACTGATGAACAGAAACGGGGTTTATGCCGAAATGTTCACTATGCAGGCATCAAATTATCAGGATGAGGAGGGAGATGCTGATGTTTAAGAAAAAAGAAAAAGGCAAGCACGGTATAGTCAGCAACATTTTTTTCATTCTCAGGATAATGTTTGAGATTTCCCCCGGACTTGTTATCGGTGAGATACTGACCGATATCATCACTACCCTCCCCGACAGGCTGATATCCGTTGTGGGCATAAAATATGTCATAGATCAGATAGATCAGCCTAACGGTATTCGCAACATTTTCATCGCTCTGGGAATCATGGTTTCGATAATCATCATCGAAAATGTTATAAATGCATTATTCTTTGAGTTATTTGCCCACAGGGCAAGAGAAAAACTTTACTTAGGCATTCACTCAAGGCTTTATGAAAAAGCGATATCTCTTGACCTTGCCAGCTATGATGATTCATCATTTTACAGCGATTTCATTCTTGCAATTGAAACATCATCGGAAAACATAAGACATATCTTAAACCTTATAAGAGGATATGTGTCAGAGATTATTGCATTTATTTCAATCGGCACAATTATGTTTACCATTGACCCGATATGTCTTGTAATAATTCTTGTGTTTGTCATTGCGTTTCTTCCCATAGGTAAGTACACCGGCAATTTACAGATGAAACGCCGTGAAGCAATGAACGAAAAATACAGAAAGGCAAATTATTTTTCCCGTCTTTTCTACCTTCCCGAATTTGCGGGGGAGATGCGTATGCATTCGATTACGGATATCTTTTTCAGACGATTCCGTGAAAGTGCTGACGACATAACAAAAACTCAGCGTAAATATGTAGGAAAAATAGACGGCTGGTTCTTCTTTCAGGCTGTAATCGTTCAGATAATCGGCTTTATGCTTGTTCTTACCTCTTATATAGGTTATCAGACGATAGAAGTCGGTGCTTTATCTGCAAGTGACTTTGTTGCAACATTTAACGGAGCAGCTTCAATAAGCTCGTCTGTTCTGTTTCTTACGGTTTATTCACTGCGTAATTTTACCGAACGTTCAAAAATGATAGAAAAATACAGAACATTCCTTGCAACCGATTTCAAGATAAAAGACGGCGAGCATGTTGCTGAATGCAGTGTACCAAAAGACATTGAGATTAAAAACATCAGCTTTACATATCCCGGAAATGATGAGCCTACACTTAAAAATATCAGCATGACCATTCATCCCGGTGAAAAAATTGCACTTGTCGGTTACAACGGAGCCGGCAAGACGACCCTTACAAATCTTCTGCTTCGCCTTTACGATGTAACCGAAGGAGAGATAATCATTGACGGCAGGAACATAAAAGAAGAAACCGTAGCTTCACACCGTGACCGTTTTGCCGCTGTTTTTCAGGATTTTAAAATTTTCGGTGCAACCGTCGGCGAAAACGTCGCTTTACAAGTGGATTATGATAAAGACAGAGTGCTTGAAGCTCTTGATAACGCAGGATTCAAGAAAGAGCTGCCGGAGGGAACGGAAACGATACTTCTCAGAGAATTCAGTGATGACGGTATGTCTCTTTCCGGCGGTGAGGAGCAAAAAGTTTCCATTGCAAGAGCATTTTACAAGAAATGCCCTTATGTCATTCTTGACGAACCCAGTGCAAACCTTGACCCTGTTTCAGAATATGAGCTGAATCAGTCAATGACTCAGGCGGCAAATGATAAGACTGTCATATTTATTTCTCACAGACTTTCCACCACAAGACATGCTGACCGTATTTTCATGATGGAAAAAGGCGAGATAGTCGAAAGCGGAACACATGAGGAGCTCATGGCACTTAACGGAAAATACGCATATATGTTCAATCTACAGGCAGAGAAATACAAACAATAATTTGTCGTTCCCTGCAATGTAACTGCTAATCCGTCCCCGACAAATTATGGTTGAAACGGAATATGCTTCTGTGATATAATTAATATATTCAAAATTGGAGGTCGGCTATGAAAAAAACATTCAAATCTCTTTTAACACTTACTGCAGCAGTTCTGATTTTTTCAGCAATGTGCATTTTTGCTTCAGCAGCAGATAATGCAATCACTGATTTTTCTGTCACACCCGCAGGGGCTTCTGACATTGCCCAGGTTGAATGGTACTGCAGAGACGGCGTATACTATATTTTTCTGCCCTCTTATGCTGATTCGGACGATCTGACGGTCAATTTTTCTGCATCTGATGATGTTTACTGCGGTGATACACTGCTTAAAAACGGAATGACCACGGATATTTTCTCGGGAGGCGGCAACTTTACGCTTACCTGCGGTAACAGTTCATACAGTGTTACTGTAATGGAGGCTTCATCCGTCGGTTCAATATACATAACCACCGAATCCGGCAGCATGTCTGCCGTTCACGCTGACAAGGAGCACAAAGAGCCGGGGGAAATACTGATTCTTGACGAAAACGGTGAAGTACAATACGACGGTGCACTGGAATACATTAAAGGCAGAGGCAATTCCACATGGACTTTTGACAAAAAGCCCTACAACATCAAGCTTGATAAAAAAGCGGATCTTTTCGGCATGGGTAAGAGTAAAAAATGGTGTCTTCTTGCAAACGCAAGTGATCCGTCTGTTATCAGAAATATGCTCGCATACGATCTTGCGATCAATTTAGGCGTTGATGTTACAAGTGAAACATATCAGCTCAATCTTTACATTAACGGCGAATATGCAGGTCTTTATCTGATTACAGAAAAGGTCGAGATCGACGATAACAGGATCGAAATTTATGACCTTGAGGGTGAAACCGAGGATGTAAACGCAGAAGATCTTGATTCATATCCGCTTAAAGGAGCTCAGAATTCAAGAGTATGGGGTTCAATAAAATACGCAGACATTCCCAACGATCCGGAAGAGATTACGGGCGGATATCTCCTTGAATTAGAAAAGATATACCGCTATGTCAACGAACCCTCAGGCTTTATAACAAATATCGGTCAGGCTGTAGTTGTAAAAACACCCGAATATGCTTCAAAGGCTCAGGTTGAATACATCAGCAGTTACTATCAGGAATTTGAAGATGCACTCTACTCATCAACAGGCTGTAATTCCTCGGGCAAACACTATTCCGAATACATAGACGTAGACTCTCTTGCAAGAATGTATGTACTGGATGAGTTTTCAGCAAACTTTGACGGTTGCAGTTCCAGCTTCTATCTTTACAAAGATGTTGACGGAAAACTGGTTGCAGGTCCTGCCTGGGACTTTGACTTAGGATTAGGACATGTTCAGCCCAACGACCTTATCAACCATGTAGCCAATGTGGCTGAACCAAGTCTCCTGTATATTCAGACCTGTTTTATCGGCAATCACAACGAGAAAAAAAATGCGTTGCTTGCACAGGCATTCTCACATAATGATTTTCAGGACAAAGTAGAAGAAATCTGGAACGGAGAATTTAACGGTTATTATGACACTTTCCTTAGTAACATCGAGACATGGAGCAACGATCTGATCCCGGCTGTTACCATGAACGCTGTACGCTGGAACACATTCGGGACAGCAAACACAAATGATATAGCAAACAGCTACAACAGCTCCGTAAGCGTTATCAGAAACTATGTAACAGCACGCTACGCATTCCTCTCCGAAGCATACTCTGAAGATACATACTTCGTAAAATATGACATCGGTGATTACGGAAACAAGCTTGTGAACGACACCTCGATCTATAAAAAAGGTGCTACTGCCGTTATAAAAGCCGGTCCGACCTCAACAGACAGCATGCAGGTATTTGAAGGTTGGTCATTATCACCTGATGGCAGCGGAAAACTTTACAAAGAGGGAGACGCAATTACCGTTACAGAGAACACAAAGTTTTATGCTGTTTATGATTTTTCTTCTGTTTTTGATAACCCAATAAAGCAGTTCATAACAAACATGCTCAATTTTATTCAAAAACTTACAGATATCTTCTCAAAAATATTCAAATAACGCATAAAAATAATTTACCGGGGTAATGCACAATGCAGAATGAACTTCGATTGTAAATTCTTATCGAAATGTTGATTGTGTATCGTAGGGGCGCCCATTGGGCGTCCGTGTGCATAAACTGAAAATACTGATAAAAATTTGTAATCAGAGCAAAGAAAACGGCGATAAACCGCCGTTATTTGCCTGCGGCAAATCGGACAGCCAATGGCTGCCCCTACGATATGATTTTTAATTTCTGCTCGATAAATTCTATTTAAACAACAAAAAGATCGCATCTGCGATCTTTTTGTTATTTAAAATAAACTGTCCTCATAAAAAGCGTCACGGAACCAGACATCTGTTGCTTCAAATTCTCTGCCGTTCAGATAATTGAGCAGACCTGCATCAGTGACAAACTCAAATCCCAATTTATATGAATAAAGACATTGCTTTTTATATCCGCCCAATTTTTTATTAAGCTCGTTCGTGCCGTATTTACCGTCACCTAAAAGCGGACAGCCTATTGATGCCAGATGTGCTCTTATCTGATGTGTTCTGCCTGTATGAAGTCTGACATCGAGAAGACTTACTCCCCTTTTTGTGTCGAGCACCTTATATTCGGTTATCATCGTTTTTCCGCCGTCAACAGGGTGCGAATAAACTCTTACCTTATTTTTATTTTCATCTTTTGTCATGTAAGATGTAAGCGTTGACTGTTTCTCCTTGGGACAGCCGATAACGATGCACAGATATCGCTTATCGATCTCTCTGAGTTTGATCTTTTCATTAAGAATCCGGAGTGCTTCTGCATTTTTTGCGGCTATAACTATACCGCCCGTGTTACGGTCGATACGGTTTGCCAATGCAGGTGCAAAGGAGTTTTCGGTTTTCGGATCATACTCCCCTTTTTCATACAAATACCGCTGAACTCTCGTAATAAGAGTGTCAACATACTCTCCTTCATCCGGATGTGACAGCACACCTGCCTTTTTATTAAGAAGCATTATGTTTTCATCTTCATAAATTATATCAAGGCTTTTCGGAGCTTTGAGAAAATCGTACTTATCCTGCACGGCTTCAAAGAACTCGTCATTTATGTACATATCAACGATATCGCCTTCTTTCAGCTTTAATGCGATATCGCCTTTTTTTCCGTTGACTTTGATACGCTTGAGCCTTATATACTTATACATAAGGTTCTTCGGGAGCATCGGAGCTGCTTTTGTTATAAACTTATCAAGACGCTTATCCGCATCGTTTTTCGCTACGGTAAAACTTCTCATACTGCAGCAATACCCTCTTCTTCACGGATTCTTTTTCCCAGTTCTTTCTTTTCAGCCGCAAACTGCTTTCTTGCAATTGAATTCATCACAAGATTCACGGTAAAAAAGGCTATGCCGATAAACAGGCTGTATGAAAGTCTTACACTCATTACTTCGGGTATTGAAGAAGCAAACATTGATGAAGAAACGATAATGCAGACTATTGCAGCGACAAAACATGCAATACTCACACTGCAACAGACTATATTGCCCTTTGCATGGTAATTGAAGCCCGATATAAGAAGGACAAAGAAATTAAGCACACCTGCAACGACACCGAGCACAACAAGGATAAGTGAAACATAAAGAACCGTAAACGCAGTACCCGAATGCTCGAAGGACATGAAACTTATCATCGAGCCGATATCCATATTTCCGTTTACAATATCAAGTATCAGATCGAGCATTGAAATGTTCTCATCGCCTGCAGAAAAAGGCAACGAAGCATTTACAACAAACATCGGAAACAGGAAAAATAAAAGCGGGGCAAATGTCAGCACAAATCTGGCTATACGAAATTTTGAGCCGAAAAGACAGCTTTTGAGTGCGGCAGTCTTTCTTCTGAATAGTTTGAAAGATGCTTCTGCATTCTCCGCATCTTTATCCAGTCGCTCCTCCCAATTGTAATTCGGAATATTGATCTTACACACGGGGCACTCAGCTTTTACATCAACAAGAGAAAGCTTGTAACCGCAACTCGGACATCTTGCCATTTTCTCAACTTCCTTTCTTTACTTATAAAGAGTAATTTTGCTGACTACGGGAAAATGATCGGATGAGTAAATTCCGTCATAAGTATCTGTAATTACTTTGTAGGAATTTGCATAGCCATATTCGTTTTTGAATAGTATATGGTCAATAATCTTGTCGTCAATTGCGAGACTGTTATAACCGTGATAGGTAACGCTGTCGTCTGTTCCGGCGGCAACATATCTGCCGTCAATGAAACCGCCGTCAATCAGTGTTTCATAAGCAACCGTTTCAGCCTTACAGTTGAAATCACCTGTGATAACGACAGGCATATCGGGAGCATATTCTTCGATCTTTTCAAGAAGAAGCTTGGCTGAGTTATTGCGTGCAACTACAGAAAGATGATCCCAGTGAGAATTGAACACGGCAAATTCAAAGCCCGTTGCTTTATCCTCAAGGACTGCCCATGAACATATTCTGTTGTAAAGTCCGACCCATGTAATTGAAGGCTCATCCGGTGTATCGGAATACCAGAATGTACCTGAATCTAAAAGGTTATATTTTTCCGAATTATAAAATACGGGAGAAAATTCGCCGTCCTCAGCACCGTCGGTTCTGCCGACACCCACGTAGGAATATTCGGGCATTCCCTCAATAATTCTCTGCATCCAGTCGTAATCAGCTTCCTGAAGACCGAAAACATCCGGCATAACATTCCTCAAATTATTAATAACACCGGCACTGCGGTTTTCCGGACTTTTCTTTCCCGTGCCGCTGATATAGACATTATAGCTCATGACTGTAATATCAAAAGCTTCTGCATTTTCGGGGATATCCGTCTGACTCTGAACAGGAACTGAGCCTGTAAGTCCGAAGATCACCATTATAAGTGCTACTATTTTGTTCCATAATTCCATTGCGATTTCTCCTTACCCTTAATTATAGTTTATTGCTACTGCCAGGAGCATGAATCCGACAGAAATAAAGCCGAGGACAATGAACAGCTTCCATGACCATTTAAGCCATTTTTTATATGAAACACCAACCATACCGATGGCAAGTATCATAAGTCCGCTGGTGGGATAAAGCAGATTTGTAAAACCGTCAGCCATGCAGAATGTAATGACCATGGACTGCCTTGTAATGCCTAACAGGTCACACAGCATACTCATAAGAGGAACGATAAGAAATGCCTTTGCAGTTCCGCTTCCGATGAAAAATTCGA
Source organism: uncultured Eubacteriales bacterium (assembly GCA_964613045.1). Lineage (GTDB taxonomy): Bacteria > Bacillota > Clostridia > Oscillospirales > Acutalibacteraceae > UBA1081. The sequence continues at coordinate 9,238 of CAZTFS010000042.1, read as the reverse complement.
GAACGGCAATAAAAGCAAACATCAGAAGAATTGCGGCATAAGGTGAAACACCGCTCATTACGGAGTCGATTGCATACAGCAAAGTATGCATTATCTTTCCCTCATCAAGAATATATGTAATTGCAAGAATAAAAATTATAAGCGGAATTACGGGAAGAGTTGTTTTTATACCCTTACCGAAAGCTTTCCATAAGCTCTTACCTCGAAGACCTGCACAGCGTCCGGCAATAAGACCGCCCACAGGGAAAAATATCGCCATACTGCCGAGAGATGCAACACTGCCGATGTCACTCATAACAGAATTGTTGATGTAATTTCCCACATAGCTGAGCACAAAAGAAGCTATGATACCAACAAGAACAAATCCCATACATATAAGGAAGGCTCTTGTTGCATTTTTGATCTTCGGGTCTTCAAGAACATACATATTGTCCGTTATTGAATATTTATCCCTTATTGCCTTGTCGCTTTCATAGGCAACTGACTTTGTCGGATCTTTCTCTATTTTCTTTGCATAAACCACAAGATAAAGTGTCAGAGCAATATAAACGACAGCAAAAATGACAAGTCTCAACCACAGACCGGAAAAGACCTCAAGTCCTGCAAGCTTCTGTACGGTTACAACGTTGAACGGGTTAAAAGTAGCAGCGGTAAAACCGAATGCGACCGCTACGAAGCTCATTCCGATACCGATAAGCGAATCCCAGCCCATTGCAAGAGAAACAGCAACGGCAATCGGTACGAGTGTAAGACTTTCCTCCAGAACGCCTGCAGTGGAGCTTAAAAACATACACACAAAGACCATTACGGCAATAAGCATATATCGCCTGTCTCTGAACTTATTGACGATCGTGACCATTATATATTTGAGAACACCGATCCTGTCAAGTATCAAAAAAGTACCGCCCACAAGAATTATAATCGCCATTATCATAACACTTGTTGAAGCATTAGCACCGGTAAATGCCGTTACGGGAGAAGTAATTATCTTCCAGACAGGCATCCTGTAATCTTCGAGAGCTTCGTATGTTCCGTCAATTATTGAGCCGTTGGCATCTGTCTGATATTCGCCTGCAGGAACAGTCTGCGTAAGGATTCCGACCAATATCAGAACACCTAAAAGAACCGCAAGAATGCTCAGAACTGTCTTTTTATCAATCTGCAAGCCCTCAGATTGTTTTGTTTGTTTATCTTCACTCATAAATATACAGGAACCTTTCCGTTAAACAATTAGTAATAAGCAATCAAGTAAGGGCTACACCACTTAAACCCCATTGTATAGAGCGTAGCGGAATTTAAGTCCCTTGAGACTTCCGACATTCATCATTGCTCACTACTCATTACTAATTTCAATCTATTGTTCACACCTAATCAAAATAATTATACACAAACCGACTTTCAATTACAAGGTGATATGAAAATTTTTTTATTTTTTAACTTTTTTGATTTTACAGTTGTATTTTCCATTTTTTAATGGTATAATGATGTAAATTAATGTGTAGTATTATGCAAAATACATATAGAAAGCACGAACAGGAGCGATTCGTACATGGAAAACAATCAGACTTTTTCTATAGGCAAGGAGAGTTTTCTCCTGAATGATCAGCCTTTCACCATTGTTTCCGGAGCAATTCACTATTTCAGAATTCCCAAGGAATATTGGCGTGACAGACTGCTTAAGCTCAAGGCATGCGGTTTTAATACAGTTGAAACTTACGTCGCATGGAACTGTCACCAGAAAAATGAAGACGCTTTTGATTTCAGCGAAAATAACAATCTTGAGGAGTTTCTTGATATTGCAGCAGAGATCGGTCTTTATGCTATCGTAAGACCGGGTCCTTACATCTGTGCAGAGTGGGAATTCGGCGGTTTTCCCTGGTGGCTTCTCAAGTATGATGATATCGAGCTTCGCTGTATGAACGAAAGATACATAGGTTTTGTTGACAAATATTTTGACGAGCTTATTCCCAGAATTGCAACTCATCAGATCACCCGTGGCGGCAATGTCATTATGGTTCAGGTCGAAAATGAGTACGGCAGTTACGGTAACGACGAAAAGTATATGCAGTACATGGCAGCCGCACTCGTCAACAGAGGAATCGAAGTTCCGCTTTATACTGCTGACGGCATTGAGGATCACATGCTTACAAACGGTTCTGTAGAAGGAATTTTCAAAACCGTAAAATTCGGTGCAAATCCTTCCGTAAACTTCAGTTATCTGCGTGAATATCAGGAAGACGGTCCGCTTATGTGTTCCGAATTCTGGAACGGTTGGTTCGATCAGTGGGGATACAAGCATTACGAAAGAAAGCCCTCTGATGCGGCAAAGAGCTTACAGCGTATAATGGCTGATGATGCTTCTGTTTCAACATATATGTTCTGCGGCGGTACAAACTTCGGCTGGATGAACGGTGCTAATTTCGACACAGAATACAAGCCCATCGTCAACAGCTATGATTCAGATGCACTTCTTACCGAAAGCGGTGACATCACAAAGAAATATGAGCTTTTCAAAAAGACTATAGCAAACCACGTAAAACAGGAAGAGGAAACTCAGATAGATCCTCAGGTACCCAAGGCAAAGTACGGCTCAGTTCCCTTTACACACTGTGCAGGTCTTTTTGAAAATATTGATAACCTTTCCAGTGCGTTCGAGCTTCTCAAGCCTGTTCCCATGGAAAAACTCGGTCAGGGATACGGTTTTATTCTTTATAAGACCCACCTTAAAGGTCCTTCAGACTATCAGCCTCTCGTAATCAAAGAAGTTCACGACAGGGCTTACATATTCCTTAATGATGACCTTTATGCAATTCAGTCAAGAAATGACGGTGATTCCATCGTTTCCATCCGTGTTCCCGAAGAAGGCATAGACCTTTCAATTCTTGTTGAAAATATGGGTCGTGTCAGCTACGGTCATGAGCTTAAGGATTATAAGGGCATCACCGACAGCGTAAGACTCGGTCAGAACTTTATTTACAACTGGACAGCTTATCCCCTTGAGCTCAACGATCTTACTCAAATAGATTTCAAAGCCGAAACTGACATGATCTTCTTCGATCATCCCACTTTCTACAAGGCACAGTTCATTATTGATGAGACACCTGCCGATACATTTGTCAAGCTTCCCGATTTCGAAAAGGGTATGATATTCATCAACGGCAAGCCTCTTTCAAGATATTGGAACAAAGGTCCTCAGAGATCTGCTTATCTCCCCGCACCGTTCCTTAATCAGGGAGTAAACGAAATTGTAATTCTCGAGCTTGAAGGCTTCAAGAAGGGCAAGAAGAACCCTGTGGTCGTTCTTGACAACAAGCCTGAGCTCAACGGTTAATATGTCAATATCGGAAATAATTTTCTTCGCAGCAGAGCTTATCGGCACTGCTGCATTTTCCATTGCAGGGACATTGATCGCCATACGCCGTGAACTTGATATTTTCGGTGCAGTTGTAGTAGGAACGGTTACAGCCGTAGGCGGAGGATGCGTAAGAGATATCTTGCTGGGGCAGTTTCCACCTGCAATGTTCATTACCCCCATTTATGCGGCTTCAGCTGCGGTGCTGGCTACGATCGTATTTGCACTTGAATACATTATCACCGCACGAAAAATACTCGAATCCAAAACGTACGAAACCATCGTCAATATTTTTGATGCACTGGGACTTGCGATATTTGTTGTCGTCGGCATCAACACTGCAGAAAAAAGCGGTTACGCTGACAATGCATTTCTATCGATCTGCGTCGGTGTACTGACAGGTATCGGCGGCGGCATAATGAGGGACTTATTTGTGGGTACAGTTCCCATGGTCTTAAGAAAACAGGTCTACGCATTGCCCGCAATCATCGGCGGTATCATATATTACTATATGGTACAATTTAATATAAACAACATTATTGCGGTTATTGTAACAATAGTATTTATAATGACTGTAAGAATACTCGCCGCACATTTCAGATGGGACTTGCCGAAGATACAACAAGAAAAATAATTATCAGACACAAAAGAAACATACCTTCGTCAAACGCCGACTACCCGTAAGGCAGTATTTGTTTCTCGAACAAAATTCCCTGTATCTTCTGTTCTTACGAAACTGCGAAGCACTTTAAAATATAAATTCCGAATACAAGAAAAGGCAAAAATTCCCGATAATGCTGACGCATATCGGGAATTTTTAACGCACTATTGTGCCAAAAGTTCATATTTTAAAGAAACATTTCCTTGCGGGTAGTCGGCAAAAGGTGTGTTTCTTATTAACATTTAACTATTGATTATGAAAGACCGACTTTCTGAAGGAAGAACTCAAACAGATTCTTGATATTGGCAAACATCTGCTGAATCTCCTTAAAGAATGCGACAAGGAAACTGTCTGCTTCATCTGTAACAACAATTGTTGCAGAACCTACTACTTCACCGTCAATAACATAATTAAGTGTTGTTGTACCCTGTTTACTCTTTGCATAGAATTTTGATCCGCTTATTGAACCGTAGGAATCATCAGCAAGCTCCACATATCCGTTTGCAGGGATATCAACTGCAAAGCCGTTTGTATCAACACCGCCGTAGCCGAAGCTTACGTATGAAAGAGGTGCAACCTGATATTCACTCTCGGTAAAAGTCACATGATCGAAAACACCTGTAGATTCTGCAGAAGAACAAATAAGTAATGATGTACCGACTGCTCTTTCAAAACCGTAGCAGGGACTGTTTCTTAATTCAAGTTCTGTTGATGATTCTCTCTGTGTAAGAAGGGTTGAAGATCCGCCGCCGTCAAGAGCCATTGCATTTACACAGCCCATAGCGAGCATTGCAGCAGCAAGCTCATGATAGTTCATTCCGCAGGAATCGGGAGACTGTCTGCCGTCTGCAATGAGGAAAACCAAAGAACCGTCTGCCTTGATACCGACTGCTGTTCTGGGATGAAGAACATCATCAGGAGAAACGATCTCGCCGTCAACAACGAGAATCGCCATACCGCTTACTGCTTCAGCAACATCATCAGTTCTGCCGGCACCGTCTCTGATAACTGCAGTTCCGTCTTTAAGAATTGCGAAGAAGGGAAAGCCTTGAGATGTATTACCGATAACCCCGTCTCTGACATACAGACCGGATATTTCACCTGTAGTGGTATTATATCTGCCGCCGTTTACTGCACCTATAACATTAACACCAAGCTTTGCCTCTGCAGATGCAGCCTGTGATCTGACTGTAGAAACTGAATAACCGTCGGTGTCACCATCGTTGTAATATGCAATTACTGATGTGTCCGGATCATTCAGATCAACTTCCATGATATAACCCTTGATCTGGTTTGATTTGGCTGCATTATTGAACACAACATATCTTTCAGTTGAACCGCCGACAAGATTATACTCTTTGGAAGCAGTAATAAATCTATCGGTATAAAGTAAAGATTCGTCGATCCAATCAGCAGATGCGTATGCAGCAGGAACAAAAGCTGTCATAAGCATGAGAATACTGATAAAAACTGCAATAGATTTTTTCAGATATTTTTTCATATCCTAATCATCCTTTCAATTAATATGAGAGTATTATATCAAATAGAAAAACAGAATTCAATAATCTTTTAGAAATAATTGCTATAAATTTAGAAATAATTGCTATAAAATTTCCATGCAGAAAATATACCGTAACGAATCATATACAGACATAATAAATAAACACTTTTTTGTCTGTCCCCCTTTTTTGGCTGTTTTTACTATTGCGAATTTTGACGTTTAAGAGTAATATATATCATGTAAAATTATCTCAGAAGGTGTTACATTGAATACGGCACAAAATATCAGAAATATTGCAATTATCGCTCACGTTGACCACGGAAAAACAACACTTGTTGACCAGATGCTCCGTCAGAGCGGTACATTCAGAGAAAATGAACAGGTCGCAGAACGAGTTATGGACTCCAACGACCTTGAAAGAGAAAGAGGAATAACGATCCTTTCCAAAAACACATCCGTTCACTATAACGGTGTCAAAATAAATATTATTGACACGCCCGGACATGCTGATTTCGGCGGTGAGGTTGAGCGTATCATGACAATGGTTGACGGCGTGCTGCTTCTTGTTGATGCATTTGAAGGCTGTATGCCTCAGACACGTTTTGTTCTTTCCAAGGCTCTTGCACTCAAGAAAAAGCCTCTTGTTGTTATCAACAAGATCGACCGTCCCGGAGCAAGACCTGCAGAAGTCGTTGACGAAGTTCTTGATCTTTTCATTGAGCTTGGTGCAGATGACGATCAGATCGAATTCCCCGTAGTTTACGCATCAGCAAGAGAGGGCTATTCTTCACTTGATCCCAATGACAGACAGGGTGACATGAAGCCCCTGCTTCAGGCTATTATCGACAATATCGACTCCCCCGAAGGTGACGAAGAACAGCCTTTACAGCTTCTTTTCTCCAGCCTTGACTATGATGATTATGTAGGCAGGATAGGTGTCGGAAAAGTCGAACGAGGCAGAGTCAGAATGGGTCAGAATGTTGTTATCTGCAAGCAGGACGGCACTCAGCAGAATGTCAAGGTCTCAAGACTTTATCAGTTTGAGGGACTCAAAAGAGCCGAAGTTGACGATGCAAAGGCAGGCGATATAGTCGCAGTTTCGGGCATTGAAGGACTCAACATCGGCGAGACGATATGTGCAGTTGACTGCATTGAGCCGTTACCCTTTGTAAAGATAGACGAGCCCACGATCTCAATGAACTTTATGGTAAACGACAGCCCCTTTGCAGGTCAGGAGGGCAAATTCGTCACATCCAGAAACATCCGTGCAAGACTTTTCAAGGAAGTTGAAACAAATGTCAGCATGAGAGTTGAGGAGACCGAAAACACGGATACATTTAAAGTTTCGGGCCGTGGCGAGCTTCATCTTTCAATCCTTATCGAAACAATGAGAAGACAGGGCTATGAATTCGCAGTTTCAAGACCTAAAGTTATTCTTAAAAAAGGCGAAAACGGGGAAACACTTGAGCCTATGGAGCTTCTTATAGTCGAAGTTCCCGAAGCTTATGTAGGTGCTGTTATGGAAAAGATAGGCTCACGTAAGGGCGAGCTTGAAGACATGAGTATCCGTGACGGCGGCACAACACATCTCGAATTCAAGATCCCCGCAAGAGGACTTATCGGTTACAGAAGCGAATTTCTCACCGACACAAACGGCTACGGCGTTATGAATAACCTTTTTGCAGGTTACGAGCCTTTTAAGGGCGATATTCAGACACGAGACAGAGGTTCTATCGTAGTTCATGAAACAGGAGAAAGCACCGCTTACGGTCTTTTCAATACTCAGGACAGAGGCAGACTCTTCATCGGCCCCGGTGTGCCCGTTTACGAAGGCATGATATGCGGTGAATGTGCAAAGAACGAAGATATCGTATGCAATGTCTGCAAGAAAAAGCAGATGACAAACACCCGTGCTGCCGGTTCTGACGATGCACTCAGGCTGGTCCCCCATTCGACCCTCAGCCTTGAGCAGAGCATGGAATTTTTAAGCGAGGACGAGCTTCTTGAAGTCACCCCCAAGAGTCTGAGACTCAGAAAGATGATACTTTCAAAGGAATTAAGACTCAAACAACAGTACAGAAAAAAATAAAGGTGCTAATTGATGAATAAAGATATATGTGTTAATGTAGGAATGAATTCGGATGTCCCTTGGCTCGACCAGCTTGATATTATAAAAAATGCAGGATTTGACGGCGTTTTTCTGGACTGGGAAAGAGATATTGATCTGCACCCCCTTATAGCAAAAGCCCGTGAACTGGATCTTTACATTCAATCTCTCCATGCTCCGTTCTACGGTATGGACGACATTTTCCACGACGAAGAAGGCACGCTTTCCGACAAGATGACAGCAGATCTTACAGGCACTATTGATTCCTGTGCCGAATTCGGCATTGACCTTGCGATTTTTCATGCAATAATCGGCATGGACAACCACTCCCCCAACGAGCTCGGTCTTCAGAGACTTAAAAAAGTTATCGACCATGCAGAAAAAAAGAATGTCCGCATTGCATTTGAAAACACCGAGGGGGAAGAATATCTAAAAGCTATTCTCGACCGCTACGGCGACAGAGAGCATATCGGATTCTGCTTCGACTCGGGTCATGCAATGTGCTATAACGCAGGCAGTGACATTTTGGGCAAGTTCGGAAAATATCTTTTCTCTACCCATCTTAACGACAATATGGGACAGACGGGTGACGAAATAACATTCTATGACGATTCGCATCTGCTCCCCTTTGACGGTATTGCAGATTGGGACAAGATCGCCCGACAGCTCAAAGATTCAGATTTCAAGGGACCTTTCACATTTGAGCTTGTATGCAAAAACCGTCCCAACCGTCATGTCAGCGACCGCTATGAGCAGATGAAATTTGAGGACTACATTGCAGAAGCATACGAAAGAGCCTATAAGTTCAGAAAAATTTATAATAATCAATAATACAAAACAGTAACTAAGTCGTAGGGAATGCCCGTTGGGCATTCCTGAAATTTGATTAAATCCGGACGGATGCAAAATAGTCATTCTGCGACAAATTCACTGTATATTTATGTTATCTCTGAAAAAAATATGGCTATACATATTTCTTACAGGGAGATTTTTATGCTCAAAAACTTGATTTTTTGCTCATATGGTGGTAAACTAAAGGAGCGAATCAAAATTAAATATTTAACCATAATAACGAGGCTATGTTTTTTACAATTTGTAAAAAACGTATGCTCTGATTTACTATGCTTCTTATTATGGTTAGTTTAGTTTTTGATTCGCATCAGACGAGTCATACGTTTTTATGGTGTATGGTTTCGGCTGTACACCTTTTTTATTGGAGCGATATTAATGGATTCGGAAAAAGAAATCCTTGCGATGCTGAAAGATGCACAAAACCGCTTAACCGAGGATGATATCCGTAAAAAGCTTAATTATAAAAAAAACCGTTTTATCAAAACGCTTAACAAGGAACAGCAAATAAATTTTAAAGTTATTTGCTGTTGGTATAAAAAATTAATTGAATATACGAATCTTAAAGCATTTGATGATGGGGCTTTTTCAGCTCTCACCGCCAATGCCGAAGAGGATTATAAAAATTTTATAAAGGAACAGGAATTATCAAAGTAACTTGACGATATATAATCGTAAGGACTTTCGTTGGATTCAAGCAATTTCAATCCCTAAATTATTTTTTACCTGCAAAACACAACCGCACCGACTGACTCGATGCGGTTTTTT
>CAZTFS010000041.1:0-18802 GCA_964613045.1 uncultured Eubacteriales bacterium | reverse complement strand
CAATCCTATTGAGTATATTCTTGAGTGTATCAAGACGATATACAGCATCAATCATAAAAACGGTGCTATAAGACGAGTTAACGTCAATATCGCCGCAACTACAGTTGAAAATTACCGCAAGCTCAAGGATGCAGGTATCGGTACATACATTCTTTTTCAGGAAACATACCACAAGGAAAGCTATCTGAAGCTTCATCCGACAGGACCCAAGCATGATTATGATTATCATACCGAGGCTATGGACAGAGCTATGGAGGGCGGAATAGACGATGTGGGCTTAGGCGTTCTTTTCGGTCTTGAGCTTTACAGATATGAATTTGCAGGTCTTCTTATGCACGCAGAACATCTTGAAGCCGTTCACGGTGTAGGACCTCATACCATCAGCGTACCGAGAGTCAAACGTGCTGACGATATCGACCCCGATGTTTTTGATAACTCAATTTCAGATGAAATGTTTGAAAAGATCGTAGCATGTATCCGTCTTTCAGTGCCTTATACAGGTATGATAATCTCGACAAGAGAATCGGAAGAAGTGAGAGGAAAAGTCCTCAATATGGGTATTTCTCAGATAAGCGGTGCATCAAGAACATCCGTCGGCGGTTATACCGAGGAAGAAAGACCTCATGATTCCGAGCAGTTTGATGTTTCCGATCAGCGTACCCTTGATGAAGTTGTAAGATGGCTTATGGAAAACGGTCACATTCCTTCATTCTGTACTGCTTGCTACCGTGAAGGCAGAACGGGTGACAGATTTATGGCTCTTTGCAAAAACGGTCAGATACTCAACTGTTGCCATCCCAACGCACTTATGACTCTTACGGAGTATCTCATTGACTATGCTTCCGAAGAAACAAAGAAGATAGGCTTTGAGCTTATTGATAAGGAGCTTGAAAAGATACCTACCGAAAAGGTCAAAAAGATAGCAAAAGAAAATATTGAGAATATTAAAAATTCCAACAGGAGAGACTTCCGTTTCTGAGGAGGATTTATGGGACTTAATGATACTGCATCGGCAGAACGTATTCACATAGGCTTTTTCGGACTTCGTAATGCCGGAAAATCAAGTGTTGTCAATGCCGTAACAGGGCAGGAATTATCCCTTGTTTCCGATGTTAAAGGCACGACGACCGATCCTGTGAAAAAAGCAATGGAGCTTCTTCCCCTCGGTCCTGTTGTGATTATCGACACTCCGGGCATAGACGATGTGGGGGAGCTTGGTGAGATGCGTGTAAAAAAAGCTCGTCAGATACTGAATCTTACTGATATTGCAGTTCTTGTAACCGAAGCTGAAGAAAAGCTTACTCCTGCTGAAAACGAGCTGATCTCACTTTTTAATGATAAAAAAATTCCTTATATCATTGCATACAATAAAGCTGATCTGCGTAAAAGCATTCCTCTGACAGATGAAAACAAGATATACGTCAGTGCAAAAGAGAACTTAAATATTTACGAGCTTAAGGAACTGATAGGGAAGCTTGCAAAACAGGAGGAAAACAGCAAAAGATTGGTTGGCGAGCTTATCGAACCCAACGATATTATCGTACTTGTTGTGCCTGTCGATAAAGCCGCACCGAAGGGACGTCTTATACTCCCGCAACAGCAGACTATCCGTGATATCCTCGATTCGGGTGCTGTTTCTGTCGTCACGAGAGATACTGAATTATCGGAAACACTCTCTTCACTGGGCAAAAAACCGAAAATGGTAATTACCGATTCTCAGGCGTTTGCAAAAGTTTCAAAGGACACTCCCGATGATATATTGCTCACATCATTTTCGATACTTTTTGCCAGATACAAAGGCGACCTTATTTCTGCGGTAAAGGGTGCGGCGGCACTTGATAAGCTGAAAGACGGCGATAAGGTGCTGATCTCCGAAGGCTGTACTCATCACAGACAGTGCGGAGATATAGGAACTCAGAAATTGCCTGCACTGATAAAAAAACATACCGGTAAGAATATCGAATTTGAATTTTCCTCGGGTACTCAGTTTCCCGAAGATCTTCAGGGATTTTCGCTGGTTATACATTGTGGCGGATGTATGCTCAATGAACGTGAGATGAAGTACCGTGTGAAACAGACATTGGACAGCGGTATTTCTATAACGAATTACGGTACGGCGATCGCTCACATGAACGGTATTCTGAGAAGGAGTCTTATGCCTTTTCCGGATGCTGTAAAAGCTTTGGATTCTTGATCTGAAAAAGTTTTTTTAATCTTGACAAAATTAATGTATGTGTGGTATCATACAGGTTAGTTGGTGCTAACCTGTATGAATTTTTTTTACGCATTGTGTTAGCAGGTGCTAACTAAGCAGGAGGTTTTGTGTATGAATAAATTATCAAAATGTATGATTTCCGTTTTATTATCAATGATCGTTATTGTGTGCGGTGCGATGTCTGTTTTTGCTGTTGACCTGTCCGACGGTACATACAAGGTGAATGTTTATCTCTGGCATTCTGAGGACGATAAAGAATCAATGGCTGCAGCTGCTCTTGAAGAAACTGCTTATATCGTTGCAGAAAACGGTACTTATACGATGCATATCAGTACGGGTGAAATGACAATGATGTTCATTACCGCAAGCTTGCAGGAACTTTATATTTCTGACGGAAACGGCAACTATGTTGATGCAGTAGTTGAATCAACAGATAATTCAGGAAATCCCACAGGATTTTATTTTGTTCTTCCTCACACCGATGAGTATGTGGATGTAAAGGTCAATCCTCATATAGCAATGATGGGTAACAGAGATATAGGTGCAAGAATAAAGATTGATTATTCTTCAATTGAGAAGACGGAAGCCTATACTGTCAGCGTGCCTGAAACAACAACGCAGACCACCGCTCAGACGACAACTCAGCTTACAACGGAAACAACTACGGCTGAAACAACTACTGTTGCAGAAACAACAACAGCAGAGACAACGACACAGGAGATCATTACAGAGGCTGAAACTCAGGTTAATGAGATCGTTACAAATAATGTTGTTTCAGAGGACGAAACAAGTTCAGAAGAAAAAGAAAGCGGCGGCTCAGTAATAAAAATCGTTATAGTTGCAGTAGTTGTACTTGCAGTTATTGCAGGCGTCGTAGTTTTGATAATTAAGAAAAGGGCATAAATTATGATGATTGATAAACGGCTGATCGGTACGGTCAGTGAAAGCAAAAAGTATATAGCAGGCAATGTTGCCTGCCAATGGTGTTCTCTCGCAGCAAACATCACCATGATGACTGCTGTTTCAAAGTTTTTTGGGGAACTGTATGATAAAACTGCAGACTTTAAGTCTGTTATTACGACGGCAATAGTTGCAGTTATTGCTGTTGTTGTGCGTTTCGTCTGCGTAACAAGTGCATCAAAAATGGGGTATTTATCTTCAAAAGCAGTTAAGAAGACTCTTCGTGAGAAAATTTATCAGAAGCTTCTGAAACTCGGAGCTTCTTACAACGAACAGGTGAAAACTTCAGAAGTAGTGCAGGTTGCGGTTGAAGGTTGTGATCAGCTTGAAACATATTTCGGAGCATATCTTCCTCAGTTTTTTTATGCGACGCTTGCACCTCTCACACTGTTTATATATCTTTCATTTGTGAATTTTCCGTCTGCGGTAGTTTTGCTTATATGTGTGCCGCTGATTCCCGTTTCAATTGCTGCGGTTCAGACCTGGGCAAAGAAACTTCTTTCAAAATACTGGGGACAGTATACAGCTCTCGGAGATACTTTCCTTGAAAATTTACAGGGATTGACGACTCTTAAAATATACAAATCTGATGATTTTAAAAATGACGAAATGAATGTTGAATCTGAGAAATTCAGAGTCATCACCATGAAAGTGTTAACAATGCAGCTCAATTCCATTACTATAATGGATCTTATCGCTTACGGTGGTGCGGCTTTGGGTGTAATTATGGCTGCAACTCAGTTCTCAAAGGGTAACGTTTCTCTTGCAGGAGCTTTACTTATAATTCTTCTTGCTGCGGATTTCTTTATTCCCATGCGTCAGCTTGGTTCTTTTTTCCATATTGCAATGAACGGAATGGCTGCAAGCGATAAAATATTCCGTTTGCTTGATCTGCCCGAGAATATACAGGAGAATAAGAAAGAATGTCCCGATAACTGCGAGATAGAGTGTAAGTCTCTCAGTTTTTCGTATGATGGTGAAAGAGAGATATTACATTCTGTTGATATGAGCTTTCCTAAGGGAAAATTTGTATCTCTTGTGGGTGAAAGCGGATGTGGAAAGTCTACTGTTGCATCTATTCTTATGTGCCGCAACAAGGGCTTTAACGGAAGTATAACCGTAGGCGGAGTTTCTCTTTCGGATATTTCGGAAGAGAGCCTGATGAAAAAGTTCACATATATCAGCCATCAGAGCTATCTTTTCAAAGGTACAGTCAGGGATAACCTGCTTATGGGTAAATCTGATGCATCAGACGATGAGCTTTGGGATGCTCTTGAAAAAGTCAATCTTAAAGCATTTATGCAAAGTGAGAACGGACTTGATACCGTTCTTAATGAAAAGGCATCCAATCTTTCAGGCGGTCAGTGTCAGCGTCTGGCTCTTGCCAGAGCGCTTCTGCATGACAGTGAAGTCTATATATTTGATGAAGCAACTTCAAATATTGATGTTGACAGTGAAAACGATATTATGAATCAGATATACAAACTTGCAGAAACGAAAACAGTTATATTGATCTCACACCGTCTTGCAAATGTTGTAAGTGCCGACAGAATCTATGTAATGGAAAGCGGTAATGTAGTGCAGACAGGTACGCACAGCGAGCTTGCAGCAACAGTCGGTACATACAACCGGTTGTGGACAGCACAGCAAAGCCTCGAAAACTACGGAAAGGACGGTGTTTCACAATGAAGAAAAGAAGCGGTTTTATAGTTATGATGCGTCTTGTCGGACTTGTAAAACCTCTTGCAGGTTTCATGGTTATTGCCGTTCTCATGGGTATCATAGGTCATTTATGTGCAACGTTTATCACAATTTTCGGCGGATATGCTTTGCTTGATATTCTGAATTTTGATACTCCTTTTTCCCTTGGAGTAATTTTTGCTGCGGTATGTATTTTTGCACTTGTCAGAGGTATTCTCCGTTATGCGGAACAGTCATGCAACCACTATATTGCGTTCAAGCTTCTTGCTCTTATCAGAGATAAAGTTTTCAGAGCTTTGAGAAAGCTTTGTCCTGCAAAGCTTGAAGGCAGAGATAAGGGTGATCTGATCTCAGTTATAACTTCAGATATTGAGTTGCTTGAGGTCTTTTATGCGCATACGATATCTCCGGTTCTGATCGCTACATTCTTTTGTATTATAATGTGCTTGTTTATCGGCAGTTATAATGTTGTTCTGGCTATCATTGCCCTCGTTGCTTATATTACGGTCGGTGTTATAATTCCAGTTATCACATCGAAACTCAGCGGTGATACAGGTATCAGATTCAGAACAAAATCGGGAAATCTCAGCGGTTTCGTTCTTGACAGCCTTAGAGGTCTGAGTGAAACGATTCAGTATGGTGAGGGCAAAAAAAGACTTTCAGAAATGAACAGAAAAACCGATGAGCTTTCAGCAGATGAAGAGAAAATGAAGAAAACATCGGGCAGAAATATGGCTGTTACAAATACTGTGATCCTTATATTTGATCTTGCGATGTTGTTTGTTTCTTCTGTTCTGTGTATAAACGGGAAAGTTGATTTTTCAGTCGTTCTGATATCAACTGTCGCACTTATGAGTTCTTTCGGACCATGCGTTGCACTTGCAAATCTCGGAAGCACTTTACAGAATACTTTTGCCGCAGGAAACAGAGTTCTTGACATTCTTGAAGAAGAGCCTG
This sequence comes from uncultured Eubacteriales bacterium, assembly GCA_964613045.1. Lineage (GTDB taxonomy): Bacteria > Bacillota > Clostridia > Oscillospirales > Acutalibacteraceae > UBA1081. The sequence continues at coordinate 12,969 of CAZTFS010000041.1, read as the reverse complement.
TTGCAGAAGAAATTACTGATAAAAATGATATCGTTTTCAGCAGTGCTGAAGCAGAAAACGTTACTTTCTCTTACGGTGCGGAGACTATCCTTTCTGATGTTTCACTCAAAATTTCCGAAAATTCAATAATTGGTATTTCGGGCAGAAGCGGAAGCGGTAAATCTACACTTCTCAAGCTGTTTATGCGATTCTGGAAAACACAGCAGGGCGATGTTAAAATTTCAGATGTATCAGTAAATGAGATCAACACTTCAAGTCTTCGTGATGCTGAGAGTTTTGTCACACAGGAAACACATCTGTTTCATGACAGTATAAGGAACAATCTTCTTATTGCAAAGCTCGATGCAACGGATGAAGAAATCATTACAGCATGTAAAAAAGCATCTGTACACGATTTTATTATGACATTACCGCAAGGATACGATACACCCGTTGGTGAACTGGGAGACACACTCTCGGGCGGTGAAAGACAAAGACTCGGACTTGCAAGGGCATTTCTTCATAATGCGCCTCTTATGCTTCTTGATGAACCGACAAGTAATCTCGACAGTCTTAATGAAGCTGTTATACTGAAAGCTCTAAAAGAAGAACGGAACGGGAAAACTGTTGTGCTTGTTTCCCACAGAGAATCCACCATGCGTATTGCAGACAATGTTTATTCTGTTGAACACGGGAGAATGAGCTGATGAACACACTTAGTAAAAGAGAAAAAGAAAAACAGACTGTTGAGCTGATGATCTCTCTTTATTGCAAGAAAAAACACAAAACAAAAAACAGTCTTTGCAAGGAATGCAATGCACTTAATGAGTATGCAAAAATGCGTTCCGATAAATGTCCGTTTATGGAAACAAAAACATTCTGTTCAAATTGCAAGGTCCATTGTTATAAAGCAGACATGAGAGAGAAAATCAGAGAAGTTATGCGTTTTTCCGGACCGAGAATGATATTTTATCATCCGGTTACAGCTGTAAGACATCTGATTGAAACAAAAAAAGAAAAGAAACGACAGGAGACAAAAAAATGAAAATAAAAAAAGCGTTTTATGTAGTTCTGGGGTGCATAGGCTTGGGAATCGGAGCTGTCGGTGCAGTTATTCCTATGCTTCCCGCATTTCCGTTCCTTCTGCTTGCGGCATTCTGTTTCGGCAAAAGCTCTGAAAAGCTTCACACATGGTTTATAAATACAAAGCTTTATAAAAACAATCTGGAAAGCTATGTTAAAGGTCAGGGGATGACATGGAAAACAAAAGTTAAAATTATGATAACTGTAACATTTCTTATGACTTTTGGTTTTGTGATGATGTTCAGAAAGGATCTTTATATCCCCTGTGCAATACTCGGCGGTGTATGGCTGTTTCATATAATTTATTTCATTTTCGGCGTAAAAACTCTTCAAGAGAGTAAATGTATTGAAGATAACGAGGAGTAAAATCCGGATAATACGAATGGGATGCAAAAAACTTATGTTTTTTTTACATCCCTTTTTTTATTCATGAAAAAATAATAATATCATAAATTTTATTTCAGATGACGATTTAATTAAAAAATTAACTGATTGCGAGTCTGTTATTTTGTACATCTTGATGTTTTTGTGATAAAAATGAATAAAAAAGGAAAAATGGATTGCTATTTTTTTATCAGTATGATACAATAATCGTATTAAATTATAGGAGGTTAGTATTAATGAGTGAGAAAAAAGGCAAAGTCATTGACACTGTCAAATCATTTGCTACTGAAATCAAGACTCATTGGAATACTCCTGCTGAGGGTAAATATGTCCCTTACAAAGAGTATAAAGATGTTGTTGTTGCTGTCGGCAGTAACTATGCAGGCTCAAAAACTCTTGAATATATCGGTTTTTGGTCATCATGTTACCTGATAATGCATCATTACAAATTACCTTATCTCACATTCTCCGTCATCGGAATTCTGAATATGCCCTTAGGTTATATTTCTGCTTTGATGTGGTGGTTCGTGTGTGATAACTTAGGCTTCTTGCCTAAAAAAACGGAAAAGAAATTTTATGCCGTTTATGTAGGAATGATGCTCTTTGGTATATCAACGATTATTTTCGATTATTCGTTGCTGTTTAACCAATCGAGTGCATTCATAACGTATCTGAACGGATTGGAGGGTATGAGTGCCACGGCGTGCTTTAAGACGTTCGGTACCCATTTCCTGTATACCGGTTGGGTCGGTGCGAGAAATATTTTCTGGCGTAAAAAGCTTCTTCCCAAATACGGCAGATATAAGTATTCTCTTTACTGTGATGTTGTGCCCAAGTGTATAATGGTTATCCTTATCGGTTGGCTTCCCGTTTACGAGATTGCAGATGTTGCAACAAGAGTATGGGTCGCAAACCTGTTGTTTGCTACATATAACGTATTCGGTTTCGCAAACAACCTTGAGACCTGTGCGAAAAACATCAGCCCCAATCTGCAGGAAAGAATTCTTGTCAGAAGCTATCCCATCAAGATATCACATATCTTTAATTCAATTATGGCGATCATTCTTCCCGTCATTATCGGTATGCTCCGTTATGAATGGGCAGATATAAATGTCTACAGATTTGTTATCCCTATAACATTTATCACTTTTGCAGCTCTTACAATGGTATTCGCCGGCAGGATAAAAGAACGTATTCCGCAGCCGCCCATTGAGAAGAAGGTGCAGATTAAATTCTGGGACGGTATGTTTGGCGTTCTTAAGAATAAATATCTGCTTATCAATACCATAGTCGGACTTATAGATTCATTGGGTAACGGTATGCTGCCCTTTGTAACGATACTGTATTTCTATACATTCCGTTTAAGCGGTCTGCCGTACAGCCTTATTGTTGCACTTATCTCCTTTGCGGGAACACCGCCCGATCTGTTGTCACCCTACTTCCTGAAGAGGTTTTCATACAAGCAGATAATGATATTCTATCAGCTAAGCCGTGCAATAGGTTACGGAATTATTGCTGCAGCTATTTGGTTCTGCGGTGAAAATCTCACTCTTTGCGGAACCGTCTGTGTTGTTGTTCTGTTCTTCCTTGAAATGACAAAGACTGTTCCCACCACAGCAATGAGAGATATGGAAGTCCGTATCGGTGACTATCAGATGTATCTTTCGGGTGAGCGACTTGAAAGCTTTGCAGGTGTGTTCGGCTGGTTTACAGGTCCTATCACATCTTTTGTAGGTCTTATTATCCCCATTCTTCTTTTAAGATTCGGCTTTAACAGCAACTGGGATGTTCTTTTTGTAGATGCTTCCCGTACCAGCATTATCGCCATTCCGCTTATTGTTGATGTTATCGGCTTCCTCCTTATGACGATTCCTTATCTGTTCTGGGATTATGACAGTAAAAAACAAAACATGGTTATGGAAGTCCTCAAACGCAGAGCCGAAGTCACCGAAAAGATGGCAAAAGAAGAAGGCAAATCTGTTGAAGGCGTTTATAAGGGATGAGGTGTGAAGCATGAGTAAAAAAGAAAAAAATAAAATTGATAATATCACACCCGATGAGCAGATAAAGCTTGACATTCCCGAAGATGAGATATGGACATATCAGATCGAGGGTCTTGCCGCTCCTCATATCAACAAGCCATACAAACATTACAATATTAAAAAATTTGTTTTTGCAATAGTTATAATTATTGCTGTTTCTCTTTCCTGTTATTTCAGTGTCCGTACTGTTCAGAAAGATACTTTTGAGTATGAAAATACAGGCAGTGAGACATACGAGCTTTCAAAGTTCAGTAATACAGGATATATCACCGAGCTGGATATTGACTTTGTTTCGTCACTTGAATATGATATGGATAACCCCGATGTAACGGCTAATTTTACTATCACCAAGGACGAAAGCAAAAAAATAACTTCTGTTCGTGAATACGCTTTTAACTGTGATGAAAAGCTTCAGGTAGTATATATAGGTGCTGATGTTACTTATATTGATGCCAAGGCATTTTATTCCTGTTGGGCTCTTCGCCGTATAGAAGTCGATGAAAACAATCCTAATTACTGTGATGTTGACGGCGTCCTTTACAACAAGGACAAAACAGAGATAATCTGCTATCCCTGTGACCACGATACATATCTGGCAGAGAAGTACGGTTGGGCAGAATACGATGCGAACGGTGCAAGAATTGAGCCGGATGCAGATTCTGAAAACTATGCACAGTACAAGAACGATGTTCTTACGTACGTTGTTCCTTCATCGGTTGAAACGATCGGGGAATTGTGCTTCAACTATGCAAATATGACTACCGTATACCTGCCTGAAGGACTTAAATCTATCGAAACATTGGGATTCTTTGAGATTCCTCTGCTCGCTGATATTTATTCGTACAAAACAGAAAATGAAGTGACAGATCCTCACTTCGTTTCTGCAGACGCATTGGGTGAAGTTTATGTTTCGCTTCCCGAAGGACTCGAATACATCGGCTCTGATGCGTTCAGCTACAATCAGTCCATGACTTATGTTTACATTCCCGAAAGTGTGAAACATATCGGTCATCACGCATTCTGGGATACCGTTTACAAAAGTGACGGAAATCTTTGCGGCGTGACGGAGATCAATGTTGCTGTTTCCGAAGATGCGTTCGGCGATGTTGAAACAGGTGACGATTGGAGACCCAAGTACGATTACCTTCTGTTCAAAAAGAGCATCGGAGTAAACTATTCCGCAGAAAGACAATCCCTTGCATAAAAAACACGAAAACCACCGTTCATCGGTGGTTTTTTTGTATGTGCAGATTTTTAAAGTGTCTGTTTTATTTACAGTATTTGCTCTGAAATTTTGTTCAGCACGGTGTATTCTCTCAGATAAAGGCTTTCCTTGTCGGGAGTGTGTTTTTCGTACTCTCCGAAAATTTCAACAGCCTTTTTGATATCCACCCATTTCGGAACCATGCCTTTGTCCTGCTCGGTTTTTGTAAGGGCACGTTCGCCCTCTCCGAGTATTTCGCAGATGAAATAATTGCTTACATACAAAGTGTCATAGCAATACTCGTTGACAGTCAGAAAATGTCTTGTCGGTCTTACTTTATAGCCTGTTTCTTCCATAAGCTCTCTGACACAGCATTCTTCGTATGATTCACCCTCTTCAAGGCTACCTCCGGGGGACATGTAAAATCCTGTTTTTGACTCATGGGATAACAGAACTTTGCCGTTATCAATGATCATTGCACGGCAGGAGATACATTTTCTCTTGTAGGGGGCAGAATATGTTTTGCTTATCTGTTCTATCGTTTCGTATGTGTTATTCATAGCTTGATCCTTTTTTGTATAAATTTTTTTTGTTTGCTCAGAATGTGAATCTGAGAATTTCGCCTGCAGACATTTCGGCTTTCAGAATTCCGTTTTCGATAAGACAGTTTTCCTTGGGAGTGTCTGTACGGTCATTGAGCTTGAGCTTCAATGTGCCGCTTGCTGCGGCATAAACTGTTGCAGCAATTAACTTTCCGTTTTTCCATTCAATGTCAAAGGTGAAGTTTCCTCTTGCTTTAACGCCGTTGATTCTTCCGTTTTTCCAAGAGTCGGGGAGTGCAGGCAGAAGCTCAATAATACGGTTATCCGTTGTGCCAAGGTGACTTTGAATAAGCATTTCCGTAATACCTGCAACACCTCCGAAATTGCCGTCTATCTGGAATGGCGGATGAATGTCAAACAGATTATATGCAGTGCATTCTTTCAAAAGATAGCTGATGTGTTTTTCTGCATTGTTGCCGTCCTTGAGCCTTGCATAGAAGCAGACAGTCCATGCTCTTGACCAGCCTGTAGCACCGCCGCCGTTTTCTATTCTGCGGGCAATGGTTTTCTTTGCCGCTTCGTAGATCTCAGTATTCTGTTCATTGATTATGTCAGCGGGGTAAAGTCCGAACAGCTGAGAAATATGGCGGTGTCCCGGTTCGGTTTCCTCGTAATCTTTTATCCATTCCCGAACTGTTCCGTAACGCTCACTAACACGCATCGGCGGAAGCTTGCTCATGACAGCTTCAAGGCTTTTTACAAAATCTGCATCATCTTCCAGCAAGCCGCAGGCATAAGCAGTACGGGTGAAAAGTGCATCGATAATCTGAAAATCTATTGTTGCACCGTGTGTCAGCATGCTGTCCTTTTTTTTACCGTTCACATCTGTATAATAAAACCTGTTTTCGGGAGAATTGGACGGTGATGTTACAAGCTGACCGTTTTTATCTTCGATAAGATAGTCTTTGACAAATTCGCATGCACCTTTGAGAAGGGGATAAATTTCTTCAAGATATTCTTTATCACCGGTGTATTCATAATGCTCCCAGAGATTCAGGCACAGCCACGGACCTGCCATCGGAAAAAATCCGCAGTCAACGCTGTCGTGTACACCTGTTCTGCCGAAGGCATCCGAAGTATGATTTATTACCCAGCCCTTTGCACCAAAAAGATCTTTTGCTGTCTTTTCACCAAAGGAGCTTACCATTTTCATGAAATTAATAAAAGGTTTTTCCGTATCGGAAAGGTTTGCACAGCCTGCAGGCCAGTAATTCATCTGCAGATTGATATTAGTGTGGAAATCGCTTCCCCAGGGCGGTCTGAAACCGTGACACCAGATTCCCTGAAGGTTAGCGGGAAGGCGAGCATTTTTGCCTGCCGCTCCATAAGGATTCTTCGTTAATCTCAATCTGTTCGCATTGCGGGTTTCCGTACTGCATTGCACCGATTCTGCCGTTACCTAAAGGTAACGCCCACATCCAGTCATCTTTAAATTCATTGTGCCATAGCATTGTTGACATGTTTTCACAACCTGTTTGTTTTCTTGTAGCCCTATTATATCAGCCGTTATTTTATATTTCAAGATATTTAATTTTTTAACTTAAAAAAATGTGATATTCGACCGGTATGGAGAATACAGCACATTTGACGGTAAACAATCTTTTAAATTTAAGTGCTACAGAATGCATATTGATTGAAATTAATCAAATATAAAATAATTCGGTTCGTTTGTTTCTTTTTTTTGATTTTTCTGTTTTTATCTCGTTTCTGAAGATATCCCGAGCTGTATATCTTCAGTTGTTCAGCAGATATTCATTCATAAGCTCCGCAGATTTTTCACAAAGCTCATTCTTCATGCGATATAATTAATGAACGCAATGTTATTTAGTGAAAAATATACTGACGGAGGTTTTTTCTATGAAATCATTGAAATTATTTTGTGTCTGTCTTTCCGTTATTTTTCTTTTTTGCGGATGCTCAACGACAGATCAGACAAAAACAGCAGAAGATGATACAAGTATTGTTTACGAACAGGAACTTGAAACTGAAAGCATGTCAGAGGTTCAGGAAACATCAAATACTAATGCTTTCGCTACAGTTGATATGAAGAATTTAGGCGGAGCATCTGATTCTGCAGAATCAAAAACTGAATTGTCTGTTGAAGATTATATTAAAAAACTGGAAAATTCAAATGTTGCGGCGTCGGCAATGTTTCTTTCTCCCGATGATCCCGATTGTTTTTCACCTCTTATTTATAATGGAGGAGACTTTGTGTTTTATTATCAGATAGGCTCATCAACCGCAACTGAATATAATATTGGTTTTACGCTTAACGGCGTGTATCAGGACATAAAGGTTGAACACGGCGGGAATGTGACCGGTTACGCAATAATGCATAAAGTCAGTCTTTCAGCAGGCGAAAATAAAGTTTTGAAAATAATGCTAAGACCGAATATCGGAAAAGCAGGTGATGTCCTTCAATTTTGCAATGCAACGATCAGTTCAACTCAGACAAAAATAACGCAGGATGATTACAGTTATTCCGGTTCAGATCATGAACTCAGTAATACTTTACCTGCTGATTTTGTTATGAACAGTGATTCAACAAACTCAGTCTCGGTCAATTCTTCATATAAAAATGTAACAATAGGGAATTATTCAACAAATCTCAGAAAACATTTTACGGCAAGAAACGAAACCGAAGAATTGTGTCAGATGGTTATATATAATGAGCTCGAAAAAATTGTATACAGAGATGATGACATTTATAAAACATTGTTGTTTACTCCGATAATTGAGGCTCAAGCATCTGTATCTTATCCGTTGACGATTGCAATGAGCGGAAAACCCGGAACAACGCAGCGTCTGAGTCTGTATGTTAATGATGAGCTCATTCCTGCATTTGACGGTAAATATTATGCTGATGTAAAAATGGAAAAGGGAAAACAGACAACGGTAAATCTTACAATCGATACTTCAAAACTGGATGCATGGAACAATATTTATTGTATTACTTACACCCACGATGCCGGTGCAATGGATCCGTATGTGCTCAATCAGTCCTCTGTATATGTTCTCAAGGTGATAAAATGAGTATTGAAATCAGAAATATAACCAAATATTACGGCAAAAAGAAAGCTCTTGATAATGTAAGTCTCACTTTGAATAACGGGATTTACGGATTGTTAGGTGCAAACGGAGCAGGCAAAACAACGCTTATCAATATACTGGTCACTTCGCTTGCACCTACTGACGGTTGTGTATTGTATAACGGTGTTGATATCAGAAACCGCAATTCCGGTTATCTCGAAACTTTAGGTTACATGCCTCAAAGTCCAAAGTTTTATAAGAATTACACAGCAGAAGAATTCCTCAGATATATTGCGGCATTAAAGGGCATAAAAAAAGGTCTTGATAAAAAAATAAGTGAGCTGTTGGATTTTGTAAATTTAGCAGAAAACAGAAAAACAAAAATCGGTGCATTTTCAGGCGGTATGCTTCAGCGTATCGGGATCGCACAGGCTTTGCTTAATGATCCACAGATATTGATTCTTGATGAGCCTACTGCCGGACTTGATCCGAAAGAACGAATTCGTTTCAGAAATCTTGTTTCGGAGATATCTGCAGACAGAACCGTTATTCTTGCGACACATATTGTTCCCGATATTGAATATATTGCAAACAGAGTGATCCTGCTTCACAATGGCAGACTTTGTAAAAATGATACACCCGAAAAACTTTGCGATGAGATAAGTGACAGCGTGTGGCAACTTGTGGTTGAGAATGAAAGTATTGAAAAAATAATTACCGGTTACAAAATAAGCAATGTGCACAGGGAAGATAATAAATACTTTATACGTATTGTATCCGACGAAAAACCGCATCCGAGCGCAGTACACATCACACCCGGTCTTGAGGATGTTTTTCTGTATCATGCAGGGGAAATGACGCTATGAACAGTCTTATTTTTCACGAGTTAAAAAAGCTTTTCTCAAATAAAATTCTGCTGATCGTTACCATTCTGCTTTTATTTGCAAATGCGTTTAATATTTATCAGACAAACGATAAATATCATGATAAATACAATCTTGACGTGAATGAAGCCCAATGGCAATTGTATAAAGAAGTCGAAGGCATCATATCTGCCGATAAAACAAATTGGCTTTATGAATATACGCAAAAGCTACAGTCTGTTATCAGCGGAGAAAGTGAAGAGCTGTCATTTTATTATCTGAATTCCTACGGAGATCTGTCCCTTGCGACCAATCTTTTAAATTCAATAGAAAACGCAAATGCATACAGCGACAGGATAGACGAGCTGATTGAAAAAAATAATGAACAGCTTGAAATATATAAACAGAAAGGTAATGAGTATCTTATAAAAAAGGCTCAGCTTGTCAACGATACATATTCAGCCCGTCAGATAAGCTCATTTTATAATGTTGATGCCTATGATACGTATTTCGGTTATGATTTTTCTTCTTTTCTTATTCTGCTGATCGTTTTTCTTTGTACCGCATCTCTTTATGCAGGTGAAAATGAAACAGGAATGCTTGCGCTTATGCGAAGCACTCCTATGGGAAGATTGCGGTTAAGCAACGCCAAGCAAACAGCAATGGTGATATACACAGGTGCAGTCTGTATGCTTTTCTTTGTTTGTGATCTTCTTATGTTCCTTTGGTGCCTGAGACTTCGGGGAATAGCTAATCCCGTATACAGCATGAGCAGTTTTGAATATTCTCCGTTGATTATTTCAATCGGAAATTTCATTATTTTATCATCATTACTGAAATATTTGGGATTTGTTTGTTTTGCCCTTATATCATGTGTTTTTTCTTCATTGTTAAAAAAAGCATATATGGTTTTTGTGGCAGATTTTGTTGTTTGTATATGCTTTATGTTTATGAGTGTATACAGCGGCGGTGTTCTTGATTATTTAAATCTTATCAATCCGATTAATATGCTTTTATGCAGGGATATGTTTTCTTCATTCAACGTGGTAAACGTTTTTGATACTCCTGTTTTCAGATATGTTATATCTTTCATATGTACAGCTTTATTTGTATGCATATTATCGGTATTTATAAATCTGCTTAATAATACAAATTCAAGGGCAAAGAGGTGCATAAAATGAAACTGATTTTAAGTGAACTTTACAAATTGTTTGTAAAACGTAGTTTTGTTGTTGTGCTCATTTTGTTGATTGTTTTTGATATTGTAAGTTTTTGTGTTTCGCTTGAAAACAGAATTGACCTTGATGCTGATTCTGTTGAGATCTACAAGACATATATGATCAAATACAGCGGAGAGCTTACAGATGATAAAATCAGTCTTATAGAGGCTGAAATTGAAGAAAGATATTACAATGAAACGTTAAAAGAAGAATTGGCAATTCGATTTGTCCGAAATGAAATAACTGTTGAAGAGTATAAAGCCGAATTGGCAGACCTGAAAGAAAAAATGAAAGGTACGGATGGCTTTAACAGATTTATTAATGCTTATTACGATGCCTTGGACAACGGTCAGTATCTTGCAGATTCAACTGTATGGGACGTATTGATCGGAAACGGCGGAATTGATTTCACCATGGTGATTGTAATTATTCTTATGATAATTGCACTTACTGTTTATGATGAAGAAATCGGAATAAACAGGCTTAAGTTTTCTGCAAAAAACGGAAAATCTCAATTGATCTCGGTTCAGATAGGAATTTCATGTTTATTGTCAATTCTTATCCCCATTTTGATTTTTGCCGGCAGATTTTTTATTGCAAAAGTGTTTTTCGGACTTGACGGTTTCGATAATCCGTTGAATACTGCAGAAATTTTTGAATTTACACCGTGGGAATTGCCGCTTTTGTCTGCTTATGTTTATTTGAGCATTATCAAAACTGCAGGCTATGTTTACCTGACATTGCTGACAATGCTAATGGGTCAGATTTTAAAATCATCACTCTACACAATGTTTCTCAGTCTTGTTACAGCATATATTCCGGGATATGTTCTTTCTTCGGTATGGGAAAGGTATCTGATACCTATACCTTCTTCTCTGCTTACTGCCGTAGGTTATTTTTCTGCTACCGAAAAAGGAAGTCTTGATGTTGCCGAGAACGGAGAGATTTTTATTAATGCGTTTACCGGAGAACAGCTCCAAATATACTTTATAATCATATTTATTATAATTTTGTCAATGATAACAGTCAATTTTGTCTTGTGGACACGGCGACGCATATTCAGATAAAGAGGTTGAACCATGAAAAAATTCATTTCTGTAATATTGGTTATTGCTGTTTTTGTAACAGCTGTCACATCAGTATATTTTATAACAAAACCTGATTTTCCTGAAGAACGAATTTATAATTATTTTGAAAATAATAACAGTGCAAATATTTTTATTAATCTGACTGATTATCTTGCGGTTTGTCAAAAGAATTCTATCGTAATTTATGATAAACAATCTTTCAGTTCGTATACACTTGCAGATTCGGTATTTGACATTGAAAAAAAACCTCTTATTTTACTGAAGCCTCAAGGGAATACTTTGTATTATATTTGCACTGATTCAACGACAGGCGGAATGATTTGCTGTTCTTTTAATGTTGATACTTATGAAAAAGTAAAAATTTACACATATAAAGGAGTAACAAATTCAAACGGTTTTTTAGGAATTGAAAACATCCTCGGCATACAACTTGTCAGCAATAATACTTTTACAATGCTTATGAATTCGGGTAAATATTGGCTTAACAGTTCAGGCATACATACGTATACGGAAAGAGAAGATCTGTTAAAAAAATATGATACAGAAGATGCGTATGGTATTTATGACGGTATAAACAAACTTGCCGAAACCGATAAGTTTATTTTCTTTGTTAATTTTTTTGGTGAGCTTATTCGGTTTGATAAAAAATGCAAGAATTTCTCTGTTGTTACGAACATATTGGTATCAGATTTTTTTATAACAGAAAACGTTGTTTATTACATTTCTTCAGCTAATTCACCGACTTTGTATTCCTGTGATTATAATGGTAAAAATACCTGCAGTATCGGAGAAATAAAACCTGAATATGTCAAATTTTCAGAAGAATTCGTTTATGTTGCGGATACCCGAAATATCTATAAGATCACCGACGGCAAATTAATAAAAGCAACTGTCGCAGAAGGAGCAAACTGGGAAGTCGATGAAAAAAATATTTACATTTATGATATAGATACAAATAAAATTTCAACAGAAGCGGTTTAATAACAGGTGTGGGCGTAATGTGGGCGTGGTATATAAATTTTATCGAAAAATTATAGATGATATAAAAATTCCCCACCTCTTTCGAGGCAGGGAAAACGGCTATAAGTATACGATATTATCAGAAGAATTATTTATTGAAAATACTTGACAAATAAAAAATGATGTGTTATATTGACAAAAATATAAAGAGAGGTAAATTGTTTTGAATACATATCTTGTTTTTAATTTTGATATGGATATGCAGTGGCTTGCACATGGTGATTATCAGTCATCACCGGGCAGGCTTATACCTCTGTATTCATATTGGGACAGATAAAATTATATTTCCATATGTTTATAACGGTGTAAGTTGCTGCAGAAACTTACACCGTTAATTTTTTTTATTTATTAAAAGGAGAAAGAGCAATGATAATAAAAAACGAAATCCCTATTCTTGAATTTGACACGGATAAAACAGCAATTATTGTTCCGACACATGAAAATCTGAATCTTA
>CAZTFS010000040.1:0-19709 GCA_964613045.1 uncultured Eubacteriales bacterium | reverse complement strand
TTCCGGGAGGGCCTACAAGTAAGACACCCTTCGGTATTCTTGCTCCGAGCTCCTGAAACTTTTTCGGATCACGAAGGAAATCAACAAGCTCCTTAAGCTCCTCTTTTTCCTCGTCAGCACCTGCAACATCGTCAAATGTAGTTTTATGCTTATCGTCTTTAGGTTTTACACGTGCTTTACCGAAACCGAGAGTTTTGGTAGTCTCTGAATTAATAGACTGATTAACACGTCTGAACATAAAATACATTATTACAAGCAATACAACCATCATAAGAACGGTAGGAAGCATACTTGTCAGCCATGAAGTTGCTTCACCGGCATCATAGTTATATTTTACATTATTCGACTTCGCTGTTTCGTGAACATCCTCAAGAAACAGGCTTACATTAGGAACAGAGTATTTATAGCTTTTGCCGTCGCTTTTAAGCTTATATGTGAGATTGCCACTGCTTAAATTGAGATCATATTCTTCAACATCGTTATCTTCAAACATCTGAACGATCTCATAATATTCCTTCTTTGAGGATGACGTTGAAGACGATGAAAACATCCACATTGAAGCAATAAGAATTAAAGGAATGAGAATATACGGCAGATAGCTGAGCCATTTTCTGTTATTATGATTTTCCAATTATTTTCTCTCCTCGCAATCAGCGTTTATTTTTTATAAACTTCTTCTTTTAATATACCCACAAAAGGAAGATTTCTGTATTTCTGAGCATAATCAAGGCCGTAACCTACAATAAATTCATCGGGTACAACATCTCCGACATAATCAGCCTGAATATCAGCGATCTCCCGTCTCTCGGGTTTATCAAAAATAGCACAAATTTTTATACTGTTAGGATTTCTTGCACCCAGAACACCTTTAAGATATGAAAGAGTTCTGCCGCTGTCAAGAATGTCTTCAACTATGACAACATCATAGCCGGAAATGTCTCTGTCAAGATCCTTTACGATTCTGACTCTGCCGCTTGATGATGTTCCGTCGCCATAGCTTGACACAGACATAAAATCAATCTCCGCAGGTACTTTTACAGCTCTCATGAGATCAGCCATAACCATAACAGATCCTTTAAGTATACCGACAAGAAGCAATTTTTTATCCGCATAATCGTTGGATATCTCCTCTCCCATTCTGTCGATCATAGCATGTATCTGTTCTTCGGAAAAAAGAACGGATTTTATATCAGCAAGCATAACATTATCCATAAACAACAACCTTTCACACAGTAAGCATTTCTATTCTGATTATTTTTTGTGTTTTTTCTGTAACTTTAGCATAATCGGAAACACCAACTCCGCACAGCCAAAGAATATTTTCGTCATCGGCAAGCATCGGAACCCCGTATCTCGCCTCCGGTGTGATATTTTTTTCTTTATACAGATTCTTTAATGACTTTGAATGTTCCGCATAAGGAAATTTAAACCTGTCTCCGCTTTTTCTTGAACGAAAAGCCGAATCGGTCAGTTTATCACCATCTGCATAACCTGAAAAAGACAGCTTTTTGATATTATAATTACTTATTTCATTTTTGTCAACTGCGGTAACGGATATTTTGCATCCGGGAAATTCATACAAAACCTTGTCTGCTGTCAGAGGTTCGAAAATTTCAATTTTTTCAGCTTTGTTACATGATCTGAATAAATTTTTTCCGTCAGATACAACCGTAACCCCACCGGGCAACATTACAGCACCGCCGGATTGCAAAAAATCGTTAATTACTTCAACATGCCTGAAGCTGATGTCATGACCGCCCAAATTCTCGCAGATCTTAATAAGCAGTCGATCTCTTATGACCTTGTCGAGAGCAATTATATCACAAACAGCAAAGTTCATGTGATTTTCAATTTTTTTATATGCATCACATACAGTTTTTTCAATAAAATGTTCAGAATCCTGAAGTACGGATATACAACCTGAAAAGACAGAAGAAAATGACGGATTCAGTTCATTAAAAACAGGGATAATATTATGTCTAATTTTATTTCTTGAATAGTCATCCGAAAGATTTGTACTGTCGGTTACATATAAAACCGATTCTTCTGCCAGATACTCTTCAATCTCAGCTCTTGTACAACTGATCAAAGGTCTGATTATATTGTCTCGCACGGCAGGTATGCCTGTAAGCCCCTTTAATCCGCTGCCTCGTGAAAGATTGAAAAGAAATGTTTCCATTGAATCATTAAGATTATGAGCTGTTGCAATTATCGCACACGGATCAACAGACTTAAAGAACTCATATCTCAGTCTTCTGCCGCAAAGCTCCTGACTCTCACCTGAAGATTCAGCTATTTGCGGAACATCAAAATGTGCAGCTTTAAAATCAATTGCATTATCAGCACAGTAATTCTTTACAAATTCTTCGTCTCTGTCAGCCTCAGCACCTCTTATGCCGTGGTTGACATGGGCACACATTATATTTATATTCAGTTTTCTTGAATATTTATTGAAAAAATGAAGAAGACACATGGAATCCGCACCACCGGACACTGCAACAATAACAGTGTCACTGCATGATAACATTGAATATTTTTCAATTACGGAAAAAATCTTTTCCTCAATTTTCTTCATCTCTTACGTACTCTCTCGAAGTATATAATGTATAGTCAGCATTCCATGCAAGCGGAACACTGCCTGTCGGACCGTGTCTGTTCTTCGCAATAATCAGCTCTGCTTCATCCACACGAAGGTCTTCGGGCGGAGTGTCAGCAGCATCTTTATAATAATCTTCTCTGTAAAGCATAAGAATGATATCCGCATCCTGCTCAATAGAACCCGATTCTCGAAGGTCAGACATCTGAGGTTTATGGCTTCTTCCCTTTTCGGTATCGGTACGACGGGCAAGCTGAGCACAGGTAACGACAGGAATATTCAGATCCTTAGCCATCATTTTCAGATCACGTGTAATATCGGAAACTTCCTGAACACGGTTATCGGTCTTCTTGCTTGACTTCATAAGCTGCAAGTAGTCAATAACTATGCAGTCAACACCTTTAAGCTGTCTTGCACGGGCTTTCATCTCGGGAACAGTGATATTGGCAGTATCGTCAAAATACAGTTCAACATCGGACAAAAATACCGATGCCTCTGCAATATGCTGCCATTCCTCGGGACCTAAGTTACCGGTTCTGAACTTCGTACTTTGCACTCTTGCTTCCGTAGAAAGAACACGCTGTGCAAGCTGTTCCTTTGACATTTCCAAGGAGAAGAAAAGTACTTTTTTCTTCGCATAGACAGCAACGTTTCTTGCTATATTAAGTGCAAAACTGGTTTTACCCATAGCGGGACGGGCACCTATGATTACAAGATCCGAACGGTTAAGACCGGTAATTCTTTTATCAAGCTCTGAAAAGCCTGTATTAAAACCTGCATATTGATCCTTTTCCAGTTGAGAAAGCTTATAAAGCTCCTGATAGACATTTGATATAACATCACTGATTTTAGAAGGACCGACAATTGTCTTACCTTGTCTGATGTCATAAATACGCTGCTCAGCCATATCCATAAGTTCATCAGCAGTCTGCCCCGAATTAGATGCGGCATCACTTATTTCGCCGGCAACGATTATAAGAGAGCGTATGTAAAACTTCTCACGAACAATACTCGCATAAGACTCTACATTTGCAGTAGACGGAACATTTTTTGATAACTGAAGAAGATATGTTTTACCTGCTTCATTGTCATAGATATTCTCTTTTCTCAACGCATCAAGTACAAGCAACGGATCTATTTTTCCGCCGCTGGACGCATCAAGAGCAAGAATAGTCGAAAATATTGCCTTATGCTGAGGAAGATAAAAATATTCAGGCTTAAGGATCATCGTAACTGCCGATATGCAGGACGGATCAAGAAGTATTGAACCGAGAACTGCCTGTTCAGCTTCAAGGCTGAACGGGAGATCCCCATTATCGGCATTTATACTGTACGGTTGATTTGCCACACTTATTCACCTACAACAACAAAAAGTTTTGCTGAAATCCCCTGATAAAGTCTGACTTCGCACTCGTATGTGCCAAAAGTCTTGATATCAGTCACAATAACTTTTCTCTTATCAACTGAAACACCTGTCTGTGCTTTGATCTCAGCCGCAACTTCTTTTGATGTTACAGATCCGAAAAGTTTTCCGTTTGCTCCGGCTTTTGCCGATATCTTAAGCTGTTTGCCGTTAAGCTTTTCAGCGGCAGCCTTTGCATTTGCAATATCTGTATCGATCTTGTGCTGATTTGAAGATTCTCTGTTCTTCAATTCAGTCATCGCCTGTGCTGAAACTTCAACAGCTAATTTGCGGGGAAATAAAAAGTTCCTTGCATATCCTTCTGCAACAGTTACTTTTTCACCTTTTTTTCCTAAGGATTTAACATCCTGATTCAAAATAACCTCCATGGGTCATTCCTCCTTTTTATTGCTTTTTATCGGATTCTTTTTCATAAACTGATTCACAGTCTCTTCAAGAAGCTTCAAAGCCGAATCCACATTTGTATCTTTAAGCTGAACAGCAGCCATCGTCTGATGTCCGCCGCCGCCAAGCCGTTCCATAATCAACTGCACATTTACCCTACCGTATGAACGTGCAGAAACGGATACCTCTCCGTCACCTGTCGGAAATATTACAAAGGATGCATCAACATCCTCAATGTTAAGAAGATCGTCAGCTGCTTTGGCAGAAGCAAGCCTTACGACCTGTTCCCTGCTGTATGTCTTAGCAAAAGCAAAGCCGCCTTTTATCTGGGCACTGTTTACTATATTGCTTATAATTGCATTTTCCTGAGCAGTTGCAGCAAATAACTTTCTGACAGTTATAGTATCTGCACCGCAATCCTTAAGATATGCAGCAGCTTCAAAAGTTCTTACACCTGTTTTCAGTGTAAAATTCTTTGTATCAAGATATATGCCTGCAAGAAGTCCCTCAGCAGCAGCTTTTGAAAGCTTTGGCTTTGAAGACATATAACGTATGACTTCAGTAACCATTTCACCTGTTGAAGAAGTATTCGGCTCATGATAAAAGATCAGAGAATCAGAAATATGGTCGACAGACATTCTGTGATGATCTATCACCACTTTGCGTTTTGCTTTCTGAACAACATCAGTTGCTTCCGCAAAGCCGGGACGCATAACATCAGCAACAACTACAAGTGTGTCATCATTAAGCTCAGACATAGCTTTTGAAGGAGAAATAAAGATATCTTCTTTATTCTTCTCTCTGTAATACGAAAGAAGAGGCTTAGCCATTGTGCTCTTTTCGTCTACAATAACCTTTACTTCTTTTTCAAGATGCATTACAGCTTCTGCAAGTCCCACTGATGCACCGAGAGCATCAAGATCAGAGTTTTTATGTCCCATGATAAGAACATTTGAAGAATGCTTTATAAGCTCTTCAATAGAACTTGCAACTATCCTTGACTGCACCTGATTCCGGCTCTCAACACCTGATGCAACACCACCGAAAAATTCATACTCATCATTATCGTTTATAACGACCTGATCGCCGCCTCTGCCCTTTGCCATATCAAGAGCTTTTCTTGCAGTCGATTCGCACGCAAACAATTCGTTTCCGGTTGCAATACCGACAGAAAGTGTAAAACCTGCATTAACACCGGGAATACGGTAATCCCTTACTTTATCAAGGATATTAAAATTCTCTTGTTTCATATCCTCAAATACTTTGTATTCAGCAGCTATAAAAAATCTTCCGTCGCCGGTTTTTCTGAGAATACACATATAATGGGTAAACCATGAAATGATCATTCGTTCAGCATCACTCAAAAGCGTGGAATACTGATTCTGAGAAACCATAGAGGAAACCTCATCCATTGCATCAACGGATGCGATCATTATGACCGGTCGAGATTCATTATACTTATCTGCAATATCCTTATAATATGTATCATCAATAAAGAAAAGGACAAAATCACCTGCGAGATCATCTGTAATTTTTGATACATAAACAGTGTAACGTTTCCCGTTATAATTTGCATTAAAACTTTTTTCTCCGCAATCAAGCCTGTCTGCAGGAACGAAAGAGCGTATCTGCTTCGCAGAAAGCTCTTTATCACCGATTATTTCTTTTTCAAATAAATCATTATACCAGACGATTCCGCCTTCCGGAGAACAAATAACAAAAGGCAGCGGAATACCGGATAGCCTGTCATCATTTCTTTCAACGATATGGGAATTGAGAATTTCGACTGTTTTTTTCAGATCGCTGAAATTCTTCAATTCAGCAACAAAAACAAGCACCGAAAGCAAAATGCCCAGTCCTAGTTCAATATAAGCTATCGTATACTGCTGAAGATAAAAAGATGTACCCGAAACCGCAACGGAAAAGAACACCACCACGGGGAACATCGGATGCAGTCTGAGAAAATCTCTGATTTTCATATTAATATTCCTTTCACACCCGAAGGAAATCAGATCTCCTGAATAACAGGGATAACAACAGGGCTGCGTTTTGTCTTTTCATACATATAACGAAGTACTTCATCCTTGATCTTACCTTTCAACGCATTTATATCACGTCTCCCGGAATCTGCATACTTATCAAGAATACGTATAACAACATCTTCTGCACCTTTAAAGAGCTCTGCAGACTCCTTTACAAACACAAAACCTCTTGAATGTATCTCAGGTTCGGAAAGATTATATCCCGTTGCGGCATCTACAACTGCAGATACCACGATAACACCGTCCTCAGACAAAAGCTTTCTCTCACGAAGAACAAGACTTCCCACATCACCGACGCCATAACCGTCAACAAAAACATTTCCTGCGGGGACATCACTGATGACATATCTGTCTTCTGATAAAAATGATACAGACATACCGTTAGCTGCCATTACAATATGATCTGAGGGAACACCCATAGCCTCACCAAGCATGGCATGCTTTCTCAGATGCTTTTGCTCACCATGTACGGGGATAAAATATTTAGGCTTTACAAGACCCAATATAAGCTTCTGCTCCTCCTGGCATGCGTGACCCGACACATGAACCTCATACATTCTCTCGTAAACAACATTAGCACCAAGCTTCATAAGCTCATTTACGACCTTGCCGACAGTCTTTTCATTACCGGGAATCGGAGTAGCTGATATAATAACATAATCATTAGGACCGATGGAAACCTTTCGATGATCAGACATTGCCATTCTTGTAAGAGCTGACATAGGCTCACCCTGACTGCCTGTAGTGATGATAACAAGCTCCTCATCAGTATATTGCTTTATGGCATCAATGCCTATAATAATACCGTCGGGAACATTAAGATATCCCAGTTCCTGACTTATCGCAACAACATTTTCAAGACTTCTGCCTGAAAGTGCAACCTTTCTGCCTAAAGAGGCTGCGACATTTATTATCTGCTGAACTCTGTGAATGTTTGATGCAAAGGTAGCAATGATCAGTCGTCTGTTACCTGCTTTTCTGAACAGGTTTTCAAAAGACTCCCCTACTTTTCGTTCACTTTCAGTATATCCTGCACGTTCAGCATTTGTTGAATCGGACATAAGACAAAGAACGCCCTCATTACCTAATTGACCGAGCCTTGCAAGGTTCATCATTCCGCCGTCAATCGGAGTGCTGTCAATTTTAAAGTCACCTGTATGAATAATGACACCGTCTTTACATCTTACAGCAAAAGCAAGAGCATCGGGAATTGAGTGATTGACATGTATTGCTTCAACACTGAATCCGCCTGCTTTTATCACATCTCCCGGCTTAATTACATTGAGCTTGACTTTAGACAGCATTTTTGCTTCGGTAAGCTTATACTCGACAAGACCTACAGTAAGCTTCGTAGAGTAAACAGGGGCATTTACAACCTTCAAAAGATATGAAAGACCGCCTATATGATCTTCATGACCGTGAGTTATAAATATTGCTTTAACTTTATCTGCATTTTTCTCAAGATAAGTAAAATCGGGGATAACAAGATCAACACCGGGCATAGATTCATCGGGAAAAGCCAGTCCGCAGTCAATAATAACAATATCATTGTTATATTCAATGACCGTAAGATTTTTTCCCACTTCATTCAGACCGCCGAGAAAAGCAATCTTTACAGGTGAAGAAAATTGAGCAGATGATGCATTCTGAACATTTTTGCTTTGCTTATATCCACGGTACTTTTTAGCACTCTGAGCACGGGAAGTCATCTTCTGCGTTGAGGCTTTCGGACTTTTTGAGACTTTTGAGTATCTCTTTACCTTGTCGGTATCCTTCTTACCTGTATCCTTATTTTGTTTTTGATTACTCATTTATTTCTCCTCTGTTAATTTATTTTTTATGTATCAGCCCTCAGGCAAAGGGCTTTTATTTTCAATTCAGATCAATTTTAAAATATTCAAAGAATTAAAGATATATTCTGTATTTTATTTTAATATATAATAATCCACGTTATATTATTTTACACTCATTGATGATAGATGTCAATAGTATCACCGTTGATTTTCTTTTCCGTTTCAGCACAAATTTCATTTGCAGCTTCCATAGATTCCGCCTCTGCAATGATTTTAATCAGCCTTCCTGCACCTGTACGTGTTACGGTAACAAAACCGCTTCCGATCTTCTTTCTCAGCCCCTGAGTATCTGTGCCTGCTCTGATACCGAGCGATGATGCAAGCTTGGAAAGAGTTTCCGGAGAGAATACAGTCCTTGATGATATACAGAACATGGGAACGTCTGTAATAAGCTCTGATAATTTTTTATTTTCACTTTGCATAAGACTCATAATTTTAAAGACAAGGGCAAGACCGTCAAATGCCCACATTGAATGTCTCAGACAGTGATGAATATTTTCATTATAATCTGTCATGGAAGACAAACCGATCCTGTAGACATTAATATTTTTTTCAGAGGCATACGTATCAAGGCAGACAGGTGCATTAAACGGAACTGCAATTTCATTTCCATGCATAATTTCATTTATTCCGCACAAAACGAGCAATCGGTCGTGGGTAATCAGAGCTCCGTTTTCATCTTTTGCTGTGACTGTTCTGCCCGAATAATCAACATTGAAAGAAGGTACTGACTTTTTTTTGCATCCTAATAAAAAGACGCACTTGTCTGCAACAGCTTTTATTAACGGATTGCGACTGTTTATTTCGGCAGTTGCACCTGCAAGTTTATCTCCTGCTGCAGACAACAACTGCCCTTCATAGATTTCTGTCACCTGACTCATATCAGATATTCCGCTTCCTACACCGTTTCCACGTCTGAAATCACTGCGTTTATATCGACTTTCAAGCTCTCGCTCATATTTTCTGTAAAGAGGAAGACCGTACTGACCAAAAAGCCTTATTGTTGTTTTCTTTGGCGTTGCAGTAATATAAATTCCGCTGTCAAGGGAACAAAATGAAACAAAAAAGCTCATCTGACTTTCAAAACATTCTCCGAAATCTGAGATTTTGCTGCCGCCGGAGATCAGCCCCGATAATACAGCCATTGCAAGAGCTTTTGACTCTTTTGAAGAGTCGTAACCGACGCCCACATTCGATCCGAAGCATGAGCTTGCAAGTGCCTCACCCAAGCGACAGCATTTTTCACAGGACAGCTCAGAAAAAGTTGTGCCGCTGATACCGTTTTCACCGATAAGGTCATACTCGGTCAGTCCGTCTCGCAGATTATCGGTCAGAACACTTCTGTACGGAACATGCTTTTCCGGCCAGACAAGAACATTGTTAGATACTGTTGAACTGCCCTCAAGTAAACATCCGTCACCGATACACGAGCCCTCAAGACATACATTATTGTTTTTTATGACACATTTTTCTCCGATAACAGTACCGATAGTATCACAATTTGAGCCGACGGAAGAATTGCTCATAATTACTGATTTCTTAATTCGTGAATTATCCGAAATACAGGTATTATCCTCAAGCACGGTAAAAGGTCCTATGACCGAATTCGTGCCGACAGACACATTTTTTCCGATATAAACAGGAGGTATTATATCATAATCACCGTCAGGAAATCCGTAACGGGTAAGAATTCCGTTTTTAGTTTCAGGCAGAGAAATATTAACTTTTCTGTTCATAATATCTTTTATGCACATTCTGTAGCTTCTCAGATCACCTATATCACACCAATAGGCGGTCGTATTGTATCCGAAAAGTCTTTTACCCGAGCTCATCATATCCGGAAAAAGATGTGCGGCAAAATCATACTGTATTCCGTCCGGTATCATATCAAGAACTGCAGGATTAATAACGTATATTCCTGTGTTTGCAAGCTCTGAAGACGCATGACTCCAATCGGGCTTCTCACAAAAGCACTCGACATTTCCGCTTCTTGAAAGACTGACCGTTCCGTACTCCCCCGGATCTTCCACAGCTTTGCAAACAATTGTCATATCAGCCATGATGCTCTTATGATAAAGCATGACCTTGGATAATTCACAATCAGTTATACAGTCACCGCTTATAACAAGAAATGGCTCTTTCCAATCTTTTGCCGCATTTTTCACACTTCCTGCAGTTCCGAGTACATTTTCTTCTTCTATGCAGTGTACCTTTATTTTATCACTTTCAAAAGATGAAACGTAATTATCTATATCTTCCGCTCTGTAACGGACTGTTACGGCAATATCATCAAATCCGTTCCCAATAAGAAGTTCAATAATATATCCTATCACAGGTTTACCCATAATTTTTATCATTGGTTTTGGTGTTGTACACGTAAGCGGTCTTAATCGTGTACCTTCGCCGCCCGCCATTACTACTGCTTTCATTTTTATTCTCCCTTAGTAATTATCGTAACTTTATTATTTACATTACAAAGGAAAATAATCATTTTTCTGTTTACAAATCCATGTTTTTTTGGTATGATAAAAACATAATTTTTAAGGAGCTCGAAATGACAGATAAAGTAACGATTTATACAGACGGTGCATGCTCGGGAAATCCGGGACCCGGTGGTTGGTGTGCAATTTTAAGATACGGAAATTATGAAAAAGTGGTCTCAGGAGGAAGTCCTGATACAACAAACAATAAAATGGAGCTCACTGCAGTTATAGAGGGGTTAAAATCACTGAAAAGACCCTGTGAAGTGACTGTAGTGTCAGATTCAAAATACGTCTGCGATGCAGTGCTTAAAGGCTGGGTCTATTCCTGGAAGAAGAAGGGATGGAAAAAAAGCGACGGCAAGCCTGCACTCAATTCAGACATGTGGGAAGAGCTATTGAAGCTTTTAGCGGTTCATAAGGTTGATTTCAACTGGATCAAAGGGCATGCAGGTCATCCCGAAAACGAGCGATGCGATAAAATAGCTGTTGCGGAAACACAAAAGTATTTTGAATGTTAATATTGCAAAAAAAGAAAAAACGGAAGTCCTTGAAAGACTTCCGTATTTTACTTGCTGCTTATCAGTCGATCTCGACCTGAATCTTCATATCTTTACGATTAGCAGTTGCTCTCATAACAGTTCTGATTGCCTTAGCAATTCTTCCCTGCTTGCCGATTACACGACCCATGTCATCAGCTGCTACATGAAGATGAAAAACAGTAACTCCCTCATCATTCACGGGATCTGTTGTAACTGTAACTGCTGAAGGTTCGTCAACAAGTCCCTGAGCGATTGAAACAAGTAATTCTTCCATTTTATTTCCTCCTGATAAATAGTTGAATCAACCGTTTAATCAGTCGATTACACCCTGATTTTTAAGGAGATCTCTTACTGTATCGGTGGGCTGAGCACCATTACCGATCCACTTCTTAGCTGCTTCTGCATCAATTTTAACTGTTGCAGGCTCAGTTGTGGGGTTATAGTAACCGATTTCCTCAATAAATCTGCCGTCACGGGGATATCTTGAATCTGCTACCACTACACGATAGAAGGGAGCTTTCTTTGCACCCATACGACGAAGACGAATTTTTACTGCCATTTGAATTTACCTCCAGATAAATTATAAAAAATTAATTAATTTATGTCCAAACACCTTGTGTTGTGAAACCTGTTTTACATGGGCATTCCCGGGAAGCCACCGCCACCCATCATGCTCTGCATTCTTTTCATTTTTTTCTTACTGCCCTTACCTGTCATCTGCTTGAACATCTTCTGCATCTGACGGTACTGAGCAAGAAGCTTGTTGACATCCTCAACCTGCATGCCGCAACCTGCAGCAATTCTGCGTTTTCTTGAGGGATTGATAATATCAGGATTCTCCCTCTCCTTAGGAGTCATCGAATAGATGATAGCAGCAGTTTTATCAAGCTGGCGATCGTCTATATCTGCATCCTTTATCTTCTTACCAACACCCGGAATCATTGAAAGGATATCCTTCATTGAGCCCATTTTTTTAACTTCTGTCAACTGGGAAAGAAGATCGTTAAGATCAAATTTGTTTCTTCTGAGCTTTTCTTCAAGCTCAAGGGCTTTCTTTTCATCAAGAGTCTGCTCTGCTTTCTCAATCAACGAAAGAACATCGCCCATACCAAGAATTCTTGAAGCCATTCTTTCAGGATGGAAAACTTCAAGATCATCAAGCTTTTCACCGACACCGGAGAACTTTATGGGCTTACCTGTGATCGCTCTTGCGGAAAGAGCAGCACCGCCACGTGTATCACCGTCAAGTTTGGTAAGAACAAGACCGTCGATTCCAAGCTCATCATTGAAGGTAGAAGCAACATTTACCGCATCCTGACCTGTCATTGAGTCAACGACGAGAAGTATCTCATGAGGCTTAACTTCCGACTTGATATTTTTAAGCTCCTGCATAAGCTGCTCATCTATGTGAAGACGACCCGCAGTATCAAGGAAAACATAATCGTAGCCCTTGTCCTTTGCAAGCTTGACAGCTTCCTTTGCGATGAGAACAGGATCGGAATTACCCATCTCAAACACGGGTACACCTGCTTGTTCACCGACTACCTGCAGCTGCTTTATAGCAGCAGGTCTGTATACGTCACATGCTACAAGAAGAGGTCTGTGACCCTGTCCTTTAAGCATTTTTGTGATTTTTGCACTGTGAGTAGTTTTACCCGAACCCTGAAGTCCGCACATCATAACGATCGTCGGCGGATGAGCCGCATTTGCAAGCTTTGTCTGAGTACCACCCATCAAGGCAGTGAGCTCCTCATTAACGATCTTAATGACCATCTGTGCAGGAGTAAGACTCTCCATAACCTTTGCACCGATAGCTTTATCAGTAACAGATTTTGTAAAATCCTTAGCTACCTTATAGCTGACATCGGCTTCAAGAAGTGCGAGACGTACTTCACGCATCGCATCTTTAACATCAGATTCTGTGAGACTGCCCTTACTTCTGAGCTTTTTAAAAGCGGATTCGAGTCTGTCTGAAAGACCTTCAAATGCCATCTGAATACCTCTTAATTATACTTCCGGGTCTGCAAGTTCCGCACAAAGTGACTGAATTTCAACAGTAAGATCATTGATCTCCCTTGACAGACCGCACTTAAGATTTTCTTCATTTATTTTCGCAGCTTTTTCACTGATTTTAGAAAGACCGTCTTTAAAGCTTTCAAATCTGGCTACAAAGCCGACTCTTTCTTCCATTTCGGTAAGCTGGCTCTCGGCTCTTTTGATAGCATCTCTGACACCCTGTCTTGTAATGCCGACATTTTCGGCAATCTCGGCAAGAGACAAATCGTCATTGTAATAGAAATCTATAAAATCACGCTGTTTGGGAGTAAGCATATCGCCGTAAAAATCAAGAAGCATGATCATATCAAGATTCTTAGCCATCAAATTCACCATCCAAATCATCTGTAAAGACTAAACGCTTTACAGAGCGTTATTATACTAAAGAACAATCAAAATGTCAATAGTATTTTTAAATTTTTTTTGGATCATGTTAAGTTTTTTACCTTCACAGCAAAATTTATTTCAATGTGGCAATTGTAACACCGTTTTCGCCCTCACCAAAAGTTCCGAGTCTGTATGATTTGACCTGAGTATGCTTTTTCAGATGTTGCTGAACAGCAGCACGTAAAGCTCCGGTGCCTTTACCGTGAATAACCGTAACCTCCGACAAGCCTGCCATTGTCATACTGTCAAGAAACAGATCGAGCGTCATCAAAGCCTCTTCAACAGTCAGTCCTCTGAGATCGCATCGTGTATCCGATGCTGCCGTCATACGGCTTTCGGTGTTTTTTCTGACAAAAGTATCTTTTTTTTCGTTCTTTTTCTTTTCAATAAGACGCAAGTCAGAAACCTTTACATGCATTTTTATACTGCCGACCTGAACATCAACATAGTTATTCTTGTCAGGGGTGACAAGTACAACACCTTCACTCCCCATACCGGCAAGTTTAACATTATCACCCACCTGTAAAGGTCTTGACATTTCATATCCGTCATCAGCAGCATCAATCACGGGATCTGCGGCAGCGTCAACACCGCTTAAGCCCTTTCGTAGCTTAGAACGCATTTCATTTAACCGATCCGCACCGTTTTTCTGACTTCTGAGATCTTTTTTCAGTTTTTCAATCTCCATCATCAGACCGTTTGCTTCACGTTTTGCACTTTCAACCAGCCTCATTGCTTCAGATCGTGCCCTTTGCAATTCTTTTTCACGGATCTTTTCAACATCGGCAAGTTTTTCTTCAGCTTTTCTGCGTAGTTCTTCATTTTCACGACGGAGTTCTTCAGCCACACTCTTTTCTTTTTCCATTTCAAGTCTGCGTTGTTCAAGTGTATCTACAACATCCTCAAAACGGGTATTTTCGGCAGATACAAGTTCTTTTGCACGATCAATGACATCGGGGGCGATACCCAGCTTCTCGGAAATCGCAAATGCATTTGATCTGCCCGGAACACCTATCAGAAGTCTGTACGTAGGTTTTAGCGTTGCAACATCAAATTCGCAACTGCCGTTTTCCACACCCGGTGTATCAAGTGCGTAAGCCTTAAGTTCCGCATAATGAGTGGTTGCCGCAATTTTTGCACCTTGAAGCTTCAATCTTTCAAGGATCGCCATAGCAAGTGCCGCACCTTCAACGGGATCAGTACCGGCACCAAGCTCATCAATCAGTACAAGACTTTCATCATCTGTACTTTTCAATATATTAACAATATTGACCATATGTGAAGAAAAAGTAGAAAGAGACTGCTCAATACTCTGTTCATCACCGATATCAGCAAATACATTCTTATAAACGCTTACCTGACTTCCGTCTGAAACAGGAATCATAAGTCCGCACATAGCCATTAAAGTAAGGAGTCCAAGAGTTTTAACAGAAACCGTCTTACCGCCTGTATTCGGACCTGTTATAACAAGCGTATCAAAATCTCCGCCGAGCTCAATATCCACAGGCACAACTTTTTTAGGATCAAGCAACGGATGTCTTGCCTTTTTAAGACTTGTATATCCGTTATTATTAAGGATCGGCACGGAAGCTTTCATTTTATAAGCAAGCTGAGCCTTTGCAAAAATCAGATTAAGCTCAAGCACGGCTTCATAGCTGTATCTTATCTCATCTGAATACGTTCCGGCTTCAGCAGAAAGCTCTGTGAGGATTCTTTCAATTTCATCTTTTTCCTTGCCCTGAAGAACACGTATCTCATTATTGGCTTCAACAACGGACATCGGTTCAACAAAAACAGTAGCACCGCTTGACGATGTATCATGCACAAGACCTGCGATCTGTCCTCTGAATTCAGCTTTAACGGGAACGACAAATCTTCCGTTCCGCTGAGTAACTATTGCATCCTGCAAGCACTTCTGGTATGTCTGTGAACGTATTATGCCGTCCAGCTTTTCTCTTATTCTCGAAGCCTGCTGTTTCATCTTTCTTCTGATATCGGCAAGTGCAGGCGAAGCATTATCACTTATCTCATCTTCAGAAATGATCGCAGAAGAGATTTTTGTTTCAAAAAATTTATTCGGTCGGAGTGAACCGAAATATACATCAATCGAATATGAAGCTTCTTCCGATTGTCTGCTTCTCCACTCATGAAGAGAACGTATCACACGCAGATCTTCACCGATATCAAGAAGCTCACGCATTGTCAGCACACCGCCCGCATTGGCTCTTGCAAGCGAATTGTTTACATTTTTAAGTGAGCCGAATGACGGACCGCCGAACTTAGCCAGCAGAACAAATGCATCTTCCGTTTTCTGTAACTCACCTTTTGCGATCTTTAAATCCGACTCAGGTATAAGATTAAGAGCCAATTCCCGACTGTCGGGACAAGCTGTATATTCAGCCAGCATCTGCAGCACTTTATCAAGTTCAAGAGCCTTATAATGTCTGTTTTCCATATTATCACCGTAAAAAAAGGGTGCATTACAAGACGCAATACACCCTCAAGTAAATTTACTATACTTTTATATAATCTCTGTTCCGCCGATGGGTCTGATGTTAAGAATGTAACAAGCACCCTCGCCGAAAATACTTTCAAGTGTTGTTTTATATATTTCAAGCAGTTCAGCAGGAACAAAAGCCTGAACAGTACCTGCAAAGCCGCCGCCGTGTACACGCCAGGCACCCTTTCCTCTCAGGATATAATCACTTGCAGCAAGAGCCAGTGAAACAGGCTGAGAAAGAGGCTGCTTGGAAGAATAAACATTCTGGTTATACATATAAGAAGAGAAGCCACTCTCTGTTATAACAGATTTGAACGCATCAAAATCACCTTTTTCAAGAGCATTGACTGCTTTTTCAACCCTGTTGTTTTCTCCGTAAAAATGAAGACCTCTGAGAACACTTCTGTCCCCTGCTTTTTCTCTTACAAGGGGAAGATTTGCACTGAACTCAGATTCATCAACATCTCTGAGTGCATTTTGACCGAATACGGATGCAGCTTTCTCCATCTCCTGTCTGATTGCGGCATATTCATCTGTAAGGTCAGCATGATTCGCCCTTGTGTCTGTAATAACAAGACTGTGACCGCATGCGGCAAAATCAAATTCAACAGGCTCAATAACAGGATTCTCAGTGTCCTTAAAGTCGATCTTAACAAAACCTCCGACAGAGCAAGCCATCTGATCCATGAGACCGCAGGGCTTATCAAAGAATACATTTTCTGCATACTGTGCTATCTGAGCTATCTCAACAGCAGAAACTTTTCCGTCATTATAAAGATAATTCATCACTGTACCCACAAGCACCTCAAAAGCGGCTGAGGAAGAAAGTCCCGAGCCGGAAAGCACCTGTGTCATTGTAGCTGTGTCAAAGCCGCCGATATTATAACCTCTGTTTTTAAAGCCGGCACAGACACCTCTTATCAGACCTGCAGACTTGCCGTATTCCTCAACATGGGGCTCAAGGTCAGTTGCATCAATAATATCTATTTTACTGTACTCGGCAGATTTTACTCTGACAATATTTTCATCGTTCTTTGCAGCCGCAGCAACAGCATCAAGATTGATAGCGGCAGCCATTACCTTACCTCTGTTATGATCTGTATGATTACCGCAGACTTCTGTTCTGCCGGGTGCTGAGAAAAATCTTATCTCTCTGTCAGAGCCGTAAAGTGAACAAAACAGCTCGACAAGTTTTTTATATCTCTCCTTCTGAGCCGCAACAGCATCGTCAGTAAAATATAACTTTTTCATAATTTCATCATACTGATTTGATTCAATTTTTTTAATTGCGAGATCCTTAAACATTTAAGCATCCTCCTGTTATTTATTCTTTTTGTCCTTTTTACTTTTTTTATGTTCTTTTTTGTCCCAAAGCTTGCTCATTGCAAGTAATGTACAGCCTGACACTAAGGTAAGTACAACCAACGGGATCGATAATGTAAGCGAAAACGGATTATACACACTTCTGCCGATAATAATATACGAGACCATTTTCGGAATGTAAGCAACAAGGGATATCAGCATAAACTTCCAATACGGAAATTCCATTGCACCATATATCTGACTGACAGCATTATCGGGCATACACGGAAGCAGCCTGAATACAACAAGTAACCACGGGTTACCGTTATCTCCGCTTTCGATAATCTTCGTTGCGACTGTGCTTTTATGCACCAACCATAATGAGCTGTTACAGGAATTGGTACCCACTATATACTTTACGCTAAACATCAGTGCAAGACCGATAATATTGACGACCAAAGATTTAGCCGTATCAAAAACGAGAGAAGAAGCAACACAAAGCAGTGAAACAGGATAAAGCGGCAATGCTGTTTTGACAAAATACAAGAGCCACACAACAAGCACAAGCAACCAACGATCACCTATGGCGACAACCTGTTTTTCAAAATTTGCCAACCAGTTAACATACTGAACATATTTCTCTTCAAGAAAATTAATTTTTGATACAAACGACCATATTATCAGTAATGCTGCCACAATAAAGCATAAATATGCCGCTACAATAAGAAGACGGCGAATAATTTTATCTTTACTCAAAACACATCACCGTGACACATATCAAAGTCAAATTAATAAAAATATTTTAACAAAAAAAATAGAAAACTTCAATAGTTTATGCTATAATATTTCAAAACATTTATTATTTTTATTTCAGAAAGGTGATCTTATATGAAAATCGTTATGCTCGATGCTTATACAACGAATCCGGGAGATCTTTCATGGGATTTTTTAAATGAATATGGTGAAGTTGAAATTTATGACCGTACACCAAACGACAAAATACTTGAGCGATGCATCGGTGCGGATATAATCGTTA
The DNA here is from genome assembly GCA_964613045.1 of uncultured Eubacteriales bacterium. Classification (GTDB taxonomy): domain Bacteria; phylum Bacillota; class Clostridia; order Oscillospirales; family Acutalibacteraceae; genus UBA1081. Next base: position 1,109 of record CAZTFS010000040.1, on the reverse strand, counting down.
CAAATAAAACACCCCTCAACAGAGAAACTATCGACCTGCTTCCCGATCTGAAATTTATTGCACTCCTTTCTACGGGATACAACATAGTTGATTATATGTATTTAAAAGAAAAAGGTATACCGGTATCAAACATCCCGTCATATTCCACAGAAGCAGTTGCTCAGCTGGTTATGTCATTTATTCTTGAACTTACAATGAATGTGGGGCTTCATTCCGAATCCGTAAAGAACGGAGACTGGGTAAACAGTACAGACTTCTGCTATTGGAAAACGCCTCTGACTGAGCTTTCGGGAAAAACTCTCGGCATTTTCGGCTTCGGAAGGATAGGGCTTGCGGTAGCTCAGCGGGCAAGAGCCTTCGGTATGAATATTATCGCCTACACACCTCGTCTTCACGGAAATGAACCCGATTGGGTAACATTTGTATCACTTGATGAAATGCTCAAAAATTCCGATGTCGTTTCCATGCACTGCCCCCTGACTCCCGAAACAGAAGGAATCGTTAATTCTGAGTTTATAGCAAAAATGAAAGACGGTGCTTATTTCATCAACACGTCAAGAGGTACAGTTGCGGATGAAACAGCTCTTGCAAACGCTCTTAACAGCGGCAAGCTCGCAGGTGCGGGACTTGACGTGCTTTCAACAGAGCCGCCAAAAGCCGATAATCCGCTTCTGACGGCAAAAAATTGCTTTATTACTCCACATATAGCATGGGCATCTTTTGAAACAAGACAAAGACTTGTCGGTATTTTTAAGGAAAATATTAAAGCATTTATTGACGGCAGACCGCAAAATGTAGTAAATTCGTAATTTCGGTCAATAATATGTTGGGAAATATTGCGGTTATAACATAGTATAAGATAATGCTTTTTGTGTGAGTTAAACAAATCTTAAAAAAAACAGTTAATTTTTTAACAAAACACTTGAATATTTTATCAAAGAAATGTAAAATAATAATCGCAAAAATAAAAACTATGGCATTGCCATAATAATTGGAGGAAATTCAATATGTCAGTTAAAGTTTCTATTAAAGGCGTAGGCAGAATAGGCCGTCTTGCATTACGTCAGATGTTGGGTGCAGAAGGCTATGATTTTTTAGCTATAAAACAT
>CAZTFS010000039.1:0-19792 GCA_964613045.1 uncultured Eubacteriales bacterium | reverse complement strand
TACATTGTAAATTGTAAATTGTTCATTGAAACGGTTCGACAAATTATTGTTTACCTGTTTTTACAGAACAAAAAAGAAATGACCCTTAACTGAAATCTTGCGAATCCTCAGTTAAGGGTCATTTCTCTTCTGTTTTATTATCTAACATCATTTTGTGTACCTTCTCTTTCGTTGATTTTTGCGGCACATGTTTCACAAACAAAACTTCCGAAACGGTTGTTTGATATTGTATATATAAATTCCCGTAAAGTGAGAAGCACTTTTTGCTTCGTAAGTTTTCTTTCTGAATAGTACCTGTCATTCGGCTCATGCACGTTTCTTTATTTTGCTCAAGCCTTCAGGAGTCTTACATGAACATTGGTATCATTCCTTTCTGTGTCTATATAATAGCACAGAAAAACACATATTTCAAGATGGTATCTTATACAAAGTTAACTAAAATTATTTATGCACTACGCAGAAATTATATAAAATGCCTTATATGTTATTGACTTTTATCTGATTATCTGATATATTAGAATTGTTGGGGCAGATTATCTGCCCCTGTTTTTTTTGCTTATATAATATACCTTACCGTATTTGCGTTTTTATCATATTCCGGATGTATGCATTTCAAGTTGTATTATCTATTCTTTATTATCTTTTATCTCAAGATTTTGTCTCGACAAATTCTGATTAATGTGTCTTACCGTCTCTGCCAACGGTAAGCCGACAACGTTGAAATAATCTCCGTTTATACGTTTTACAAGCAGTGAGCCTTTGCCCTGAATGCCGTATGCTCCTGCTTTGTCACAGGGCTCTTTTGTTGCAATGTATTCCGTTATCTGTTCTTTTGTCAGTTCATAAAATTCCACATCTGTCGCACAGTGAAATATGTCTGTTTTTTCTTTTGTTTTTATGCAGACACCTGTATAAACAGTGTGTGTATTCCCTGAAAGTGAAGACAGCATGCTGAAGGCATCTTTCTCATCTTTCGGTTTGCCTAAAATGGTGTTGCCCAAGGCAACAACCGTATCTGCGGCAATTATCATCTTGTCGGGATAACGACAGAATACATCCTCGGCTTTCTGCCTTGCAAGTTCTTCAACTGCATCGGCAGGAGCTATATTTTCAGGCAGTATCTCTTCGCACTCAGAGGGAACAACGGTATATTCAATTCCGGCAAGAGTGAGTAATTCCCGTCTTCTGGGTGAATTTGATGCAAGGATGGTTTCCATGGTTATTCCTCCGGATTGAAAATTGTGATTGCTTTTTCCGAGTCTTTTTTCATTTGTTCGGTCAAAGCTTCAAGATCATTGAATTTAATTTCAGGACGAATATATGATATCAGTGCTACTTCTGTATTTGTTCCGTACAGATCACCCGAAAAACCAAGAATGCAGGTTTCACTTCGGGGCTTGCTGTTGCCTATGGTAGGTCTTATTCCGATGTTGGTCACTGACGGATACCACTTGCCGTCAATAAGTGTTGCAGAAGCATACACGCCGTATTTTGGTATAACGAAATTGTCGGTAAAAAACTGATTAATGGTCGGGAAACCTAAAACTCTGCCTCTGTGATCGCCTCCGACTACCTCAAAATCATAGGATAAGCGACGCCCCAGCATTTTATTTGCAGTTTCTGTATCGCCGTTTTCGATGGCGTTTCTTATTCTTGTGGAACTGATACATTCTGAACCGAAATCAACCTCCTGTGCAATTTCAAGGTCAATTTTATATTTTTTACAAAGCTGAGAAAGAATTTCTGTATTTCCCATGCCGTTTTTTGCAAACCGGAAGTTGAATCCGCAGGAAATGAAGTCTGCGTTCAGCTTTTTTATAAGTATCTCGGTAACAAACTCTTCGGGAGACATGTTTCTTATCTCTTCAAAGGATACCGTATAGGGTGTACAGCCTGTTTTTGTGATTTCACGTTCTTTTATTCTTCCGTCAAACAGCTCTTTTGGAGCTTTTCCGGTCAGCACCTTTAACGGGTGTTCCGAAAACATCAGAATAACAGGCAAAAGCCCGTTGCTTCTCTGAGCAACAGCCTTGTTTATCACTGACATGTGACCTTTATGCAAGCCGTCAAAGGTTCCGAGTGCGACGGCAGTTTTTGTTCCGTTAAAATCAGTCATCAACATAAACCCTTTTGACTCTCAATGCAGTATCGTTCAGTGTGTATTCCCCCAGCCCGAGAAATCTGTTATCAGGGGAATAAACTCTGTATAATGACTCGGTGAGTTTTTTATGTAATCTTGAAATGTCAAGCTCTCCGCCGTTTTTGAAGCGTTTTGCCTGAGCTTCGGACACTTTTATAGAAGGGTAAGCTTCAAGCACCTTGTCTACGGGAATAAGAAAAACGGACGGATCGTGGGCATTTTTCAGTTCGTCTTCCGTGTGTGAGTCCTCAACGGAAAAACCGTTTGACAGCGTTCTTCTCAGTGAAGTCATGACTGCTCCGCAACCGAGAGCCTTGCCGATATCATCGATCAAAGAACGTATATATGTGCCTTTCGAGCACTTTACATCTATTGTATACTCATTATCTTTATGAGAAATATATTCTAAATTATAAATTGTTACTTTTCGTTTTTCACGCTCAATTTCAATGCCTTGTCTTGCAAGGTCATAGAGTCTTTTTCCGTCAATCTGAATAGCGGAATACATTGGCGGCATCTGTTCGATCTCGCCACGGAAACGGTCAAAGACGGCAATAACATCTTTTTCGTCGGGAATATTGTCGCTCGTTGAAAGGGTAGTGCCTGTAATGTCAAGAGTGTCAGTGGTCTCACCTAAACGGAAAGTTGCTCTGTAGCCCTTGTCGTGTGAGGGGATAAGCTCAATAAACCGTGTGGCATTTCCCACTGCAACAGGAAGAACTCCCGTAGCCATAGGGTCGAGAGTTCCTGTATGTCCTGTTTTCTTTTCGTTTGTGATCCGCCTGATTATCTTTGCTGCAATGAACGAAGTGATATTTTCAGGCTTGTCGAAGATTATAAAACCTGTCATAATAATCCGACTTCCTTCAGCTCGTTTTCGGTGTACATGAGGACAGTTCTTACTGCCTCATCAAGTGTTCCCTCAAAGGAACAGCCTGCAGCCATTGTGTGTCCGCCGCCGCCGAGATTTGATGCGATTTTAGATGCATTTACGGGTTTGTTCGTTCTTATGGAAATTCTGAAAAAGCCTTTTTTCTTTTCCTTCATGGTGATGCCTGCGTACACACCTTCAATTTGTCTGGGAAGTGATGAGAGGGGCTGAGTTTCGCAGTCAGAAACACCGCTTTTAAGGAACATATCATTAGTCAGTGCAAGAATAGCACATTTTCCGTCAAAGTGCAGCTGCATTGAAGAAACAGCCATTTTTTCCATTTCGGCGTATTCTTTTGATTTTGTTTCAAACTGAATTTTGTTTATCGCACCGATATCAATGCCTGTATCAGCCATATCTGCGGCAGTTCTGAAGGTCTTTGCTGTTGTGTTGGCATAACGGAAACAGCCTGTATCCGTAGAAACTGCAACATATATGCATTCTGCAATATCCTGTGTGATATCAGCATTCATGCATTTGAGAATATCGTAAATCGCTTCGCCTGCTGCCGCCGCTTTTTCATCAAGATATGTGTGCTCGGCATAAAAGACATTTGAAATATGGTGATCGATGCAAAGATCTATTCTTGAGTCTTTAGTAAGAGCTGTTCCGTCAACACCGAGTATTTTATTATCAGCAGTGTCAACAGCAACAACATAGTCGTAATGAAAATCACTCTGAGCTGTAAGTCCGTCAGCAAGATGTGCATCGTGTTTTGAAAAAGCTTCAAGACTGACAGCGGCGTTTTTTCCCGATGCTCTCAGACCCTTGCATAATGCACAGGCACTGCCTACTGCATCGCCATCGGGGTTCTCATGTGCGAGAATAAGAATATTATCCATCGAAAGCAGCATTTCGGCTGCGTTTTCTTTAGTTATCCTCATTTTTCTTGTCCTTTCGGAGCTTGTTCTCATAGTTTTCCCAAAGCTCAATACCTTTTTCAACGGAATCGTCTGCAATAAACTTAAGCTCGGGTGATTTTCTTAATTTGAGACGGTGAAGAAGCTCACGTCTTATAAGTCCGTTAGCGTTTTCCAGCCCTTTAACGGCTGTTTTTGCAGTTTCGATACCCTCAAGGGCACTGATATATACTTTGCCGAAGGACAAGTCAGATGCAAGCTCAATTCTGACAACTGTAAGCAGCTTGCCCTGAACTCTGGGATCCTTGAGTTCTCTTATGACAGCGGTGATCTCACGCTTGATATCCTCCGCTGTGCGGTCATTTTTGTACATAGACAAAATTAATCAACCTTTCAATGTACAATTTACAATGTACAATTTACAATGTAAATTCCAACGGACGCCCAATGGGCGTCCCTACGGATTTTTTGATTTACTGATCACGATACTCTTCAGTTATATACGCCTCGAAGATGTCGCCTTCCTTGATATCGTTGAACTTCTTGAGACCGATACCGCATTCGTAGCCCTGAGCAACTTCCTTAACGTCGTCCTTGAAACGCTTGAGTGAATCCAGTTCGTCTTCAGCGATAACGATACCGTCACGTACAACACGGATCTTTGCATTTCTTGTGATCTTACCTGAAAGAACATAAGAACCTGCGATAGTGCCTACGCTGGATATCTTGAATGTGCTTCTTACTTCGATTCTGCCCAGGTCAACGTCTCTGTACTTGGGAGCGAGCATACCCTTGATAGCAGCTTCAACGTCTTCAATGCAGTCATAGATGACCATGTACATACGCATTTCAACGTGATCTCTTTCAGCGTTTGCCGCTGCAACGGGATCGGGTCTTACATGGAAGCCGATGATGATAGCATTTGAAGCGTGAGCGAGCATAACGTCAGATTCATTGACTGCTCCGACACCGCCGTGAATAACTTTAACACGGACTTCGTTGTTGGAAAGCTTTTCAAGACTCTGCTTGACAGCTTCAACCGAGCCCTGAACGTCAGCCTTGACGATAATGTTAAGCTCTTTCATTTCGCCTGCTTCAATAGTTGAGAACAGGTTGTCAAGAGTAACCTTCTGAACTGAATTGAACTGAGCTTCCTTCTCCTGCTGTTTACGCTGTTCAACAAGCTCTCTTGCAAGTCTTTCATCGGAAACTGCGTCAAATGCATCACCTGCATTGGGAGCTTCGGTAAGACCTGCGATCTCAACGGGAACAGAAGGACCTGCTTCGTTGACTTTCTGTCCCCTGTAGTCTGTCATAACTCTGACACGGCCTACTGCAGTACCTGCAACGATAGTGTCGCCAGACTTGAGTGTACCGTTCTGAACAAGAAGTGTTGCGATGGGACCTCTGCCCTTGTCGAGTCTTGCTTCGATAACAATACCTTTTGCGGCTCTGTTGGGGTTTGCCTTGAGTTCTTTCATTTCAGCTACAAGAAGTATTGACTCAAGGAGCTTATCTATATTCATATGAGTTTTTGCGGAAACAGGTACACAGATCGTTTCGCCGCCCCATTCTTCGGGGACGATCTCGTATTCGGTCAACTGCTGAAGAACACGGTCGGGGTTAACATCGGGTTTATCCATCTTGTTGATAGCAACTATAATGGAAATACCTGCAGCTTTAGCATGGTTGATAGCTTCAATAGTCTGAGGCATGATACCGTCATCAGCAGCAACGACAAGAACTGCTATATCTGTTGCCATTGCACCTCTTGCACGCATTGATGTGAAAGCTGCGTGACCGGGGGTATCAAGGAATGTGATATCACTGCCGTCAATATTGACTCTGTAAGCACCGATATGCTGTGTGATACCGCCTGATTCGGTAGTTGTAACGGAAGTGTTTCTGATAGCATCAAGAAGTGATGTTTTACCGTGGTCAACGTGACCCATGACGCAGACAACGGGGCTTCTGGGAAGAAGCTGTGCCTCATCGTCTTCTGAATCGTCAATGATCTTATCTTCGATAGTGACTACAACTTCTTTTTCAACCTTTGCACCAAGATCTGTTGCAACGATCTCCGCTGTGTCAAAGTCGATAGTTTCGTTGATGGAAGCCATTATTCCGTATGTGAACAGCTTTTTGATAACCTCGGAAGCTGTGAGTTTAAGTCTTGAAGCCAATTCGCCGACGGTTATTTCATCGCCGACTTTAATAACGATCTGCTTCTTTGCTCTTTCAGCGGCAATACGGGCAAGTCTTTCCTGCTCGGTTTCCTTTTTGCCGGAACGCATGCCCTGTTTACGGTACTGCTTTGACTTCTGATTTATCTTCTGTTTCTTTGCAGTATCTCTGTCCTTCATTCTGGACTTTTCGGGAGCGATCTCCTCATATTTTTCATTATATTTGTCAAGGTCAACATTTGTGCTTCTTGTGTCGATAGTACGCTTGTCACCCTTTGTTCTTGCCTGAATGGGAGTATCCTTTTTCTTGTCTGCACGCTTCTCAAAAGGCTTTGATGCTTCAGACTTCTTTTCTTCGGCAGCCTTTTTTGCGGGAGCCTGTTTCTTGTCTGCAGGCTTTTTGTCCTGAACGGGCTTTTTGTCCTGAGCAGGTTCAGTTTTTTTATCCTCTGCCTTTTCTTCGGCAGGTTCTTCCTTCTTGGGCTTCGGCTCTTCCTTCTTTTCGGAAGTTACCTTGAAGTATTCGTTAAAATCAGCTACCTGCTGTTCCTGTGTAAGAGTTTCAAAGATGATATCAAGCTCTTCATCGGTAAGAGCAGTCTGTGCCTTTTTCGGGTCTTCAAAATATTTGCCGAGCATCTCAATAATGCCGTTGCTCTTGACGCTGAAGTCTTTTGCAACTTCATGAACTCTGTATTTATTCTGTGCCATGTATTGAGTCCTCCTTAATAGTTGATAGAACGAGATCTTTCAGTCCGTTGTCGGTTACGGCATATACGCCTGAGCGTTTACCGATACGCATCTGCATATCCGACATGGACGCATTTGTTCTTATTATTGTGATCGAATCGGAAAGATTGTGCATTTCGTTTTCCAGCCGCTGTGAAGCATCTTCCGTCAGAATAACAAGCAAGGCTTTTCCGTTTCTGACATTTGCTTTAACTTCATCGTGACCGATCGAAAGGTGCTTTGCACGTCTGCACAATCCCATTGCGTTATAAAACTTATCTGTCAATTCTGACTCAGCAACCTTTCTGCCTCATCATACACGGCATCGGGAACACTGCACTCGAAGATCTTTTCGAGCCGTTTCGCCTTGCGGGCCTTTTTCAGACATTGAGCATCATTGCAGATATATGCACCTCTGCCGTTTTTCTTGCCTGTAATGTCAAGAATGATATCCTCATCGGGAGTTCTGACAATTCGGACAAGTTCTTTTTTTGGTTTTGATTCGTTGCAACCGATGCATTTTCTCATCGGTATTTTTTTCTGCTGCACCGAAAGACCTCCGTTATAATTAGAATTACAGTTATATTATAACTGAATCATGGGCTGATAGAATCCGCTTTCGGGCTTGATGTCGATCTTCCAGCCTGTAAGCTTAGCTGCAAGTCTTGCATTCTGACCCTTGTTACCGATAGCAAGTGAAAGCTGAGTATCGGGAACAGTTACCTGACATGACTTTGCGATGTCGCTGATAATCTCAACGTTAAGTATCTCAGCGGGAGCGAGAGATGCTGCGATAAATTCAGCAGGATTTTCGCTGTATTTTACTATGTCGATCTTTTCGCCGCCGAGAATGCTTACGATCTTGCTCACACGTGCACCACGCTGACCGATACATGAGCCTACGGGATCGATATCTGCATCCTTGCTGTAAACTGCAAGCTTTGTTCTTGAGCCGGCTTCACGGGAAACACCCTTGACTTCAATAGTACCTTCAAAAATTTCGGGAACTTCCTGCTCAAAGAGTCTCTTTACAAGACCGGGATGTGTTCTGGATATCATAGCTTTCGGACCTTTTTCCGTATTCTTTACGTCAACGATGTAGACCTTGATAAGCTGACCGAGCTCAAAAGATTCACCGGGGATCTGTTCATTCTTGGGAAGAATTGCTTCGGCTTTGCCGATTTCAAGAGTGAGGTTACCTGTCTTTGAATCAATGTTTCTGACAGTAGCAGTAACGATCTCCTGATTTTTGCTCTGGAAAGCTTCGAGAACCTGACTGTGCTCGATCTCTCTGATGCCCTGACGGAGAACATGCTTGACTGTCTGAGCAGCGATTCTGCCGAAGTCGTTGATCTCCAGTTCGATCTCGACGATATCATCTGTAACCGCACCTGATCTGTACTTCTGTGCCTCGTCAACGCTTATTTCAATTGCAGGATCCATAACATCCTCATCTGTAGGAACTACGGTTTTCTGCATGTATAAACGTACCGAATGGGTATGGGGATCAATGCTGCAGAAAATACCTTCCTTTGTACCGTAATTGTGTCCTGCTGCGATAACGAATGCATTTGCTATTTTTTCATAGATGGCTTCTGAGGAGATCTTTCTTTCTTCGCAGAGTGCATCTACAGCGTCGAAAAATTCTTTTTCCATTTTTTGTAGTCAGTCCTTTCAATATCAATATGTCAGTTGAAACCGGGGAAATCGTCAGCACGAATCCACGAGGTCTCTTTTTTGTTTACTGTAAGTGATTTGTCCGTGCCGTAGGAAAGAGTCAGATTGCCGTCCTCATATTTTTCGAGTATTCCGTGAAATTCTTTCTGACCGTCCACAGCTCGGGGAAGCTTGAGCATTATTTTTTCGCCGATGTATCTGATGAAATGCTCATCTCTGACAAGGTCTCTTTCGATACCTGCTGAGGATACCTGCAGATTATAGCTCTGCTCAATGAAGTCTCCTTCGTCAAGGGGAGTATCCATTGCGTGGCTCATGTCAACGCAGTCCTCGATATCAACGCCGCCTTCTTTGTCGATAAAAATTCTCAGATACCAGTTGGTGCCTTCCTTCTGAAAACGTACATCCCAGAGAATAAGACCGAGCTCATCGGCAATGGGCTTTGCGATATCCCATACGAGTGATACTGTATTTTTCTTTTCAGCCAAGTTAAAACCTCCTTGCATAAGAAAAGAGCGAGGGACAACCTCGCTCTAGTAAAAATCTACTATCACTGTACGGAAGTATACCACATAAAGTCTGAAAAATCAATAGTTTTTTTGAAATTTTTATCCCGGAATAAAAAATTTATAAAATTACTTGTATTATGTTTAATTAAAAGTTATAATAAAGTGATTTAGTTTACAGTAATGTACAATTATCCGAATTTATGCGTAGTTGCAAATTATTCATTTTAAATTCTTCCCGAGGTGAATGTAAATGTTATTTTCACAAGACATAGGTATAGATCTGGGTACATCAAATACCCTTGTTTACGCAAAGGGCAAGGGAATCATCATAAGAGAGCCCTCCGTGGTTGCCCTTGATGTAAGGGAGACTCCGTCAATAGTTGTCGCAGTCGGTGCTGAAGCCAAGACCATGATCGGCAGAACTCCCGGTTCGATCACTGCTCAGAGGCCGTTAAAAAACGGCGTTATTGCAGACTATGAAATGACGGCTGATATGCTCCGTGCTCTTATAAAGAAAGCTCAGGGCAATTCTCCGTTCAACAGAGCAAGAGTTCTTCTTTGTATTCCTTCGGGAGTTACCGAAGTTGAAAGGCGTGCCGTTCACGATGCTGCAAGAAATGCAGGTGCAAGATATGTCAGTCTTATTGAAGTTCCCATGGCAGCAGCCATAGGTGCAGGTCTTCCCGTGGGCGAACCTGTGGGAAGTATGATAGCTGATATCGGTGCAGGTACGTCTGAGGTCGCTGTTGTTTCGCTGGGGGATATTGTTGCGTCAAATTCCGTGCGTATCGGCGGAGATGATATGGATGAAGCCATCATTGCTTACATAAGAAGAAAGCACAATCTTCTTATTGGTGCAAGAACAGCCGAGGATATCAAGATTAAGATCGGTTCTGCTTACCCTTATGACGGTGAAGCGGCAATAAATATCAAAGGCAGAAACCTTGTTGACGGTCTTCCGAAAAATGTTGAGATAACTTCTGCGGAAGTCCGTGAAGCTATTGCAGACTGTGTAAATCAGATAATTGATATGATATGCGATACTCTTGAGAAGACTCCTCCCGAGCTCGCTTCCGATATTCTTGATAAGGGTATCACTCTTTCGGGCGGAACCGCAATGCTCAGAGGATTTGATAAGCTTCTTTCGCATGTGACAAAAATGCCTGTCAGGGTTTGCGAGAATCCTCTTGACTGTGTTGCTGTCGGCACAGGCAGATGTTTAGAGAAAAACGTTCCCGGAATTTAATGGTGTATAAAAATGAAGAATTTTTTTAAAAGCATAAAATTCAAGGTGATAATTTGCATACTGACGGCTCTGCTCGGCGGTGTGCTGTTAGCCGCATTCACTTTTTCCGCTCAGTCACCTCTTACAAGTGTTGCAGGCGTAATTTATAAGCCTTTTCAGAAAGCCGCAACATATATAGCCGAAAAGACCGAGGATTGGAAAGGCTCTTTTGTATCCTCTTCCGAATATAAAAAGCAGGTGGCGGAGCTTGAGTCCGAGGTTGAGGTTTACAATGCTCAGTTAGTTGATTATGAACGCACAAAACAGAAGCTGGAGGCGTACGAAGAGTTTCTCGAGGTCAAGGAGGATAACCCCGATTATGAGTTTGTTCCGGCTTCCGTAGTTTCAAGAAATACTGCCGATGTCTATGATTCTTTTACCCTTGACAAAGGCACTTCCGACGGTATAAAGGTCAACGATCCCGTTATCTACGGCAACAATGTGGTCGGTCTTGTCAAGGATGTAGGGATCACCACTTGCGTAGTAAAAACGATTCTTGATCCGTCCCTTAATATAAGTGTGTATGAAATAAAATCAAGAGAAAACGGATATTCCAATACAACTGCGGCTCTTTCCTATGAGGGACTTTGCAAAATGTCGGGACTTTCAAAGGAAACTGCTGTTGCGGCAGGCGGCATAGTCTGTACTTCAGGTCTCGGCGGAATATTTCCCCGTGATCTTGTTGTGGGTACGATCACAGCGGTCAAAAACGAATCAACGGATATTTCCGTATACGGTCTTATTGAGCCTGCTGTCGATGTCAGAAGTTTGAATGATGTTTTTGTCATTACCGCATTTGCAGGTATGACCGAGGATGAAACGGAGTAAGGTATGTTCAGAAGAGAAGGCTTGCCCGTCGTTGCAAAAAGAATATTGCTGTTTTTGATAGTGCTTTTGTCTGCACTTCTTCAGAATACCGACGGTCTTCTGCCCGTCTTTTTCGGTGCACGCATTTTTCTGCTGATTCCCGTAGTTATCTGCATCGGTATGTGCGAAGGAGAGATGTCGGGACTTGTTTACGGTCTTGCCGGCGGTGCTTTCTGGGACGTATGCAGTGCCGGTGTTGACGGTTACCATGCATTCTATCTTGCATTTATAGGTTGTCTTTCGGGTATTCTTGTTCATTTTATAATGCGGAACCGATTGCTGACCGAATACTGTATATGCGGCATTTCTGCGGCTGTTTACAGTGTTCTTTACTGGCTCTTTACGGTGTATATTCCTTTGGGTGATATGAATTATGAAAAATTGCTGGGCTTTTATTTGCCGTCGGCAGTTGTTACTACTGCATTTTCGTTTATTTGCTTTTATCTGATAAGATTCATAAGCAATGCACTCAGGGAAAAGGAAGAGAAGATCAATAAAGTGGGGTGACGGAATTTGAGAAAAAATAAAAAGGAACTGCGAATGGGTTCGTTTGTCGCTTTTTTTATTGCAGTTCTCGCAATTTACAGCGTCGTATTGATAAATGCTGTTGTTGTTGATGACAGTACGGGCGGAACGAATTCCGTTGCAACATATAATGTTGAGGTGGAGGCATCAAGAGGTGAGATACTTGACCGCAACGGTGTGACACTTGTTTACAACAGACAGGGTAACGGAATTGAATTCAATGCTGTATTGTTTCCTTCAAAAAGCTCTGAAAGAAATACTATCATTGCGGCTCTTATTGAGCTTTGTGAGTCGAAAGACGAGGAATGGACGGACAACCTGCCCATTATCTATGATGAAAACGGCAATGTGGTTTTTGAGGAAAACCGAGAGACCGATATAAAGAATCTCAAGGCTGCCAATATGCTCAATCTTAATTCATACGCAACGGCACAGAATTGTCTTGATGCACTTATTGATATGTACGGTCTTGAGGATTATGACGAACAGACTGCCAGAAAAATAGCTTCTGTCAGATATGAAATGTGGCGTACCGGCTATTCGGAGTCCAATGCCTACACATTTGCTCAGGATGTTTCAAATGAAACAGTTTCCATAATCATGGAGAAAAGCGAGTTTTTCAGAGGTGTTGAGGCGGTCGTTGAATCTTACCGTGAGTTCACCGACGGAACACTTGCTCCTCATATTATCGGTGTTACGGGAATTATCAGCAGTGATGAATACAGCAGTAAGAATTCAGCTCTTACCGAGAAACTTGAGGATCCGCTGCTTACCGATGCAGAAAAAGAAAGTCTCCGACTCGATTCATATACACTTACTGATTTTATCGGAAAATTCGGTATTGAAAGTGCCATGGAAGAATATCTTCGTGGAAAAAAAGGTATAAAAACCATCTCAGTTGATACAGACGGTAATGTTGCGGAGGAATATACCGTAACTCCCGAGCAGGGAAATTCAGTTGTGCTTACGATTGATTCGGGACTTCAGCGTGTTGCTCAGAATGCTCTTGCAAAAAGGATAGAGGAGCTTTATACAGGTGACTCTTTGCTTGATGCGGCCGGTGCTGTCGTTGTTATAGATGTTGACACGGGTGAGATCCTTGCCAGTGCAACATATCCCACATTTGACCTCTCGGAATATTTTGAAAATTATAACGAACTGCTTAATGCAAAAGGATCACCCCTTATCAACCGTGTTCTGCAGAGTACCTATGAACCCGGTTCGACGATGAAACTGTCCACTGCTCTTGCAGGTCTCGAGGAAGGCGTTATCGATTCTTCTGCAAGATTCTATTGTAACAGTATATTTCAGTATTATGATGTTACCTTCAGCTGTCTTGCTTCACACGGTGAAATTAATGTTGTCACGGCTATAGAGAAGTCATGTAACATATTCTTTTATAATACAAGCAAGCTTCTGGGTATTGATGTCATGAATGATTACAGCTCAAAGCTCGGACTCGGTCAGAAGACAGGTGTTGAGCTTTCCGAATCCTCGGGTATACTTGCGGGCCGTGCCTACAGGGATTCAATAGGCTCTACATGGCAGATGGGCGATACCATTCAGGCTGGTATCGGTCAGTCGGATAACCTTTTTACGATCCTTCAGCTTGCTAACTATTGTGCAACTATAGCAAATAACGGTACTCGTTACAAATGCCACTATGTAAAATACATTATGTCGGCAGATCACAGTGAAATTCTTTACGAAGCTAAACCCGAAGTGGTTGCCGAAACAGGAATTTCGCAGAAATCCATTGATATCGTCAAACGGGGTATGCTGGCTGTTACCACAACAGGCTCATGTACTGCTGCATTTGCGAATATAAATGAGAAAGTCGGTGCAAAGACAGGTACTACTCAGGTCAAAAGAGTCGTTGACGGTAAAACTGTGGAGGGAAATAACGGTCTTAATATCTCTTTCGCTCCTTATGACAACCCTGAGATAGCAATTGCCGTTATTATTGAAAATCTGGACAGCGGTACTGCAACAGCTACCGTTTCAGCTGATATTTACGATTATTATTTTTCAACGAAAAATCAGGTCTCTTCTTCACAGTCAACAAATGAGCTTCTCAGATAACACGGAGGTATAAAAATGTCAGAAAAAATACTTATTGCCTCCGGAAAAGGGGGAGTCGGCAAGTCAACGGTCACAGTGTTCCTGGGAAGAGCTCTTGCCGAACGTGGCAGAAAGGTTCTGCTTACGGATAGTGATACAGGGCTCGGAGCTCTCGATATTATGCTTGGTGTTGCCGATAAAGTTGTGAATACCTGGGCAGATGTAATGAATGACAGCTGTGAAATGAAAAATGCAGTCATCAAGATAAATGAAAATCTTCATTTGCTGCCATCACCGAGAATATTTCCCGATAATATATCCGATACTGTTTTTAAAGACATGCTTGCTTCTTATGAAAATGATTATGACGTAATACTTATTGATGCGGCTGCAGGAATAGATGACAACTTCCGCCGTGCCTCACTTGCCTGCGATCGGGCAATCTTTGTTGCTACAGCAGACGAAATAAGTGTCAGATGTGCATGTACTGCGGCAAACGAAGCGGCAAATTACGGAATTGACAGAGAAGACATGCGTATAATTATCAACAGGTTTATTAAAAAAGCGTCGCTTAAAGCTAAACTTCTCAATATTGACGGTGTTATTGATAAGTCGGGTATCGCTCTTCTGGGAATAACTCCTGAGGATAAGAGGCTGCCTTTTATTTCCGTAACTAACGAATTGCCTGAAAGGAAAAGCACTTTTATTGCTGCGGTGAACAGGATCGCCGACAGAATTGAGGGTAAATATGTGCCTCTGGAGCTCAAACGCTTTAAATAAAAATAAAATATTATTAAAGAAAATGTTGAAATATTGATTTTTTTATGTTATTATTACAAATGTAAAACTATTGTGAAAAATAGAAATAAATATTTGTGGAAAGACGGTGCAAAGATATGAATATAGCATTGATAGCTCACGACTCCAAAAAAGAACTTATGACTCAGTTTTGTATAGCATACTGCGGTATATTGAGCCATCATAATTTATGCGCCACCGGCACGACCGGCAGGATTGTTTCAGATGCAACGGGACTTCAGATCGCAAGATTTATGAGCGGATCGCAGGGCGGTGTTCAGCAGATCGCTTCAAGAATACAGTGTAATGAGATCGATCTTCTTCTTTTCTTCAGAGATCCCCTTAATGCGAAGCCTCATGAGCCGAACGAAGCTTCTATTCTGAGACTTTGTGATGTTCATAATATTCCTGTCGCAACAAATATCGCAACAGCAGAATGCCTTATAATGGGTCTTCAGAGAGGCGACCTTGACTGGCGTGATATTGTAAATCCGAAATAAAATTAAGATCATTAATTGCAAAGGCGGCGTTAAGTCGTCTTTGTTTTGAATAAGAGGTAAAAAATTATGGCGTTATTGACTAAGGCGGTAAGGGGTACGTGCGACGTTCTTCCTTCAACCAGCTACAAAAACAGATTTATTGAATCCGCTATGCTTGAAATAGCAGAAAACTTTGGTTTTAAGGAGATAAGAACTCCCGTTTTTGAGCATACGGAGCTTTTTAACCGTTCAGTAGGCGAGACTACGGACGTTGTTCAGAAAGAAATGTATACATTCAATGATAACGGTGACAGATCAATTACTCTCAAACCCGAGGGTACGGCAGGTGCGGTAAGAGCGTTTCTTGAGCACGGACTCTTTAATGAGCCGATGCCGCAGAAGTATGCTTATGTAACACCCTGTTACCGTTACGAAAAACCGCAGGCAGGCAGATTAAGAGAATTTCATCAGTTCGGTGTTGAGTGCTTCGGTGCTGATTCACCGTCGGCTGATGCAGAGGTTATTTCACTTGCAAAGAATATCTTCGATTTCTTCGGTATTGACGATCTGCACCTTGAGATAAATTCTATCGGTTGTCCGGAATGCAGAAAAAATTATCAGACGGCATTAAGAGAATATTTTGATTCTAATATTGATGAGCTTTGTGAGACTTGCCGCGGCAGACTTGAACGCAACCCCATGCGTATTCTTGATTGCAAGAGTCCCGTTTGCTCGGGTATTGCTGAGAATGCTCCGAAGATACTTGACTACATATGTGATGACTGTAATGCTCACTTTGATAAAGTCAGGAAATATCTTGATGCAATGGATATTGAATATAGCGTCAATCCCTCTATCGTAAGAGGTCTTGATTATTATACGAGAACAGTTTTCGAGTTTGTTACAGGTTCGATCGGTGCTCAGAGCACTGTTTGCGGCGGCGGCAGATATGACGGTCTTGTTGAGGAACTGGGCGGTCCCAAAACTGCGGCTTGCGGCTTCGGATTGGGTCTTGAGAGATTCATGATGCTTCTCGAAGCAAGAAATATAGAATTACCTGCTGAGAATCCTGTGGATCTTTATATTGCTTCAATGAACGATGATGCAAATATAGTTGCCGCAAAGCTTGCCTCAGAAGTAAGAGAAGCCGGAGTTGCCTGTCTGTTTGATACTGTCGGCAGATCATTAAAGGCTCAGATGAAATACGCCAACAAGACAGGCGTGCTGTTTACTGTCGTTCTCGGTTCTGATGAAACAGAAAAGGGGCTTGCGAAGGTAAAATGCATGGAAGACGGAACGGAAACCGAGATCGGGCTTGATTCCTTTGCGGATAATTTTATCAAAATTTCAATTAACAAAGCAATGGAAAGCCTTAATCCCGATGACGATCCCACAGCTTTTTTAGGAGGACTTAACTAATGGAATTTATGACAGGTCTTAAAAGAACAGACTATTGCGGAGATTTAAGACTCTCCGATAAAGGCAGAAAAGTCACACTTTGCGGTTGGGTACAGCGTCAGAGAGACTTGGGCTCGCTTATATTTATCGACCTTCGTGACAGAACAGGCATCATTCAGCTTGCTTTTGATGAAAACACCGATAAGGCTGTTTTTGATAAAGCTTTTTCAGCAAGAAGTGAATATGTTCTCGCCGCAGTAGGCACCGTAAGAGAGCGTTCAGCAAAGAACAGCGATATTCCCACAGGTGAAATTGAGATCGAGGTTGAAGAGCTGAGAGTTCTTGCAAAGAGTGAAACTCCTCCCTTTGAGATCGTTGAAAATTGTCCCACAGCGGAGACAACAAGACTTAAATACAGATATCTTGACCTTAGAAGACCCGATCTTCAGAAGAATATTCTTCTCAGAAATAAGGTCGCAAAGATCACAAGAGACTATTTCTATGATAACGGCTTTATCGAGATCGAAACACCCATGCTCATGAAGTCCACTCCCGAAGGTGCAAGAGATTTCCTTGTTCCTTCAAGACTTCACAACGGCAGCTTCTATGCTCTTCCCCAGTCACCTCAGCTCTATAAGCAGATATCCATGGTCGCCGGTTTTGACAGATATATTCAGATCGCACGTTGCTTCCGTGATGAAGATCTGAGAGCTGACAGACAGCCCGAATTTACTCAGATCGACCTTGAAATGTCCTTTGTTGATGTTGAGGATGTTCTTGAGATGATCGAAAAATATATTCATAAGGTTTTCAAGGAAGCAATCGATGTTGATATTCCCGAAAAGCTCCCCAGACTTACTTATACGGAAGCCATGGAACGTTACGGCTCAGACAAGCCCGATACACGCTTTGATATGGAGCTTTATGACCTTTCCGAAGAGGTCAGGGACAGCGAGTTTGCAGTATTTAAATCAGCTCTTGAGGCAGGCGGTACAGTAAGAGGTATCACTGCGAAGAACGCAGTCAAAACTCTTTCAAGAAAAGAAATTGACAAGCTTACGGAAACTGCAAAAGGCTTTGGTGCAAAGGGTCTTGCATGGATAAGAATGACTGATGACGGCATTGCTTCTTCTTTTGCAAAATTCATGACAGAGGACGAAATGGCTGCAATCCTCAAAAAAGCAGGTGCTGAAAAGGGTGACGTTGTTCTCATCGTTGCCGACAGAAAGAAGTCTCTTGTTCTTTCCGTTCTCGGTGCTCTCAGATGCGAAGTTGCAAAGAAGCTTGATATCATCAAGCCCGGATATAATTTCCTCTGGATCACAGAGTTCCCGTTCTTCGATTGGGATGAGGACACACAGCAGTTTGTTGCAATGCATCATCCGTTTACATCTCCTATGGATGAGTGTCTTGATTATCTTGAAACAGACAAAGCCGCAGTCAAAGCAAAGGCTTACGACCTTGTTCTCAACGGTATTGAGCTTTCATCAGGTTCTATCAGAATTACAAATCCCGAGCTTCAGGACAGAATGTTCAAGCTTCTCGGTCTTTCAGAAGAAGAGGCAAATGAGAAATTCGGTTTCCTTCTCGGAGCATTCAAGTACGGTGCACCTCCTCACGGCGGTATGGGTATCGGGCTTGACAGACTTGTTATGCAGATGGTCGGTGCTGAATCACTTCGTGACGTTATTGCATATCCCAAGCTTAAAGATGCAACCGAGCCTATGACAGAATGTCCTTCAGCTGTTGATAAAGAGCAGCTTGATATTCTCGGTATTGAACTTAAGAAGACAGAAGAATAAAAACTTTTGAAAAATGAGTAATGAGAAATGCGTAGTGAGTAATGTCGGATGCCCTGCGGGATTGAATTATAAAACGGATCAAAAGGCGGAGTCTTTTCCGCAGTTACTCATTACTAATTATTCCTTGCTCATTAAAACACATTACATTATAATTAAGAAAGGGCAATTCAAATGACAACAACTAAAAAACTTATATCAATCATTATGTCCCTTATTATGGTATTCGGTATTATTGGAATTTCCGTTTATGCTGAAGATTCTGCCGTAACCGACGGATATTATGAAGAGGGTGAATATTCTATTCATTATACTGTCGTTCCCGCCGAGGGTGAATACAAAGGCAGGATCATGTTCCTTCACGGATTCCTCTATTCCGGTACAACATGGAACGGTATTGCTGAAATCATGAGTGCTGAAGGCTACGATTGTTACCTCCTTGACCTTCCCAATTTCGGATACAGCACAAGAGAAACTGCTGATACCGAGCTTATTGCAAGAGAAGAGCTTGTTGTAAACTTTATGGAGACAATTGCTCCTGCAAATGAATGGATCCTTGCAGGTCATTCAATGGGCGGCGGTGTTTCTCTTAACATTGCTTGTGAAAATGATCTTCAGGCTCTTATGCTTTTCTGCCCCAGTGAGATCTATATGCAGGGCAGTTCAATGCTTACGACTCTTGCTTCAAGCCGCTATGTAAGCAAGCTGATGGATAGTATCTTCAAGATAGTTCTCAGTTCGGATCTTATCGTTAAAATGGCTGTTTATATGACAACAGGTGATATGAATTACGCAAATAGCTATGATGCATCTCTTCTTGCAGAGCCTCTTATGATCGAGGGGACAGGTTCAGGTATGCTTCTTGCAAGTGCAAACGCAAAGAATACCGATCTTGAAGCTATCGCTGAGATAGATACACCCACTCTTCTTGTATGGGCTGACGGTGACAGTGTTATCGGGGAAGATATGGTCGCCAATATCGGCGGTGCTCTGAGCAATGCAGAAGTTCACACGGTAGAGGGCAGTCATATTGTTATTGAGACTGCTCCCGACACGATTGCACAGCTTGCTCTTGATTTTCTTCAAAAATAATAAGTGAGGAAACCATTTAAAAACAAGAGAAAAACAGAGAAAAACGGAGTATTTTTGATCTCCTTTAAAAAATCGCAAAAAAAGTGTTGACATTGAAAAACACTTGTGGTATTATAATCAAGCGCACTGAGGTAAACGGTGTGCTTGATTTTTGTTTAATATTTAGTTAAATATTTTGGAGGTAAAAACTATGTCAACTTATATGCCCAAAGTCGCTGACATCAAGCGCGATTGGTATGTTCTTGACGCAGAAGGCAAAACTCTCGGTGCATTGGCAGCTGAGGCAGCAGTCCTTCTCAGAGGTAAGCACAAGCCCACTTTTGCATATCATGAAGATTGCGGTGACAATGTTATCGTTATCAATGCAGAGAAGATTGTTCTTACAGGTAAGAAGCTCGACCAGAAGATGTATTATCATCACACAGGCTACATCGGCAACATGAAAGAGGTTAAGTACTC
>CAZTFS010000038.1:0-19893 GCA_964613045.1 uncultured Eubacteriales bacterium | reverse complement strand
AAAACATAGATATGATTGAGATATAAAAAATTAATTTTCCATTAATTTTAATTTCCTTTTTCTTTTTCAAAACAAACACCTCAATCAATTCTCTCATTTGTGTTTATAACGGTTATGTCTGTTTCGACACTGAATCCGGCTGGAATTGCACTATAAACAGGAATATTGTTGCTCTCAACCGATGCAGATTCAAGTTCATCTTCAGCAATTGCAGCATTATTAACTTCAAAAATTTTTGCATCGGATTTTCCATGAGAATAACCACCAAGTACTGTTGTTTCATCTTCATCAGATATAACAAGAAGCGTGGTTTCACTATTCATATCTGTTGATTCGAGTAATGTTGTTTCCCCGCCGGAAAAAGTAATTTTTTCTGTTCCGACACTTATTCCAGTTGTATCAGCTACTTTAGGAATTAACCGTCCACTATGAGTAATCTTGTCAGTAACCATTCCCCTGCTTCTGTTTACAGGACTTGACTTATAAGCTTTGTCACCTGATAACTCGTTTTGCTCCCTGATATTATTAATGGCTTTTCGAGCTGTTGCACCGCTTAGATCACCTATAACACGAACAATACGCAAAACAAAAAACAGAATTACAGATGTAACAAGGAATATAATACTCAATGCTGTACCACTATAAAAAATTATCATATAAGCCTCATATGTCATTTTTTATTCTCCTTTCATAGAAGACACCGCAGCATTGACTCTTGATCGACACTCTGCAATCGAATCTACAATTTCATCAATAAATTTCTTAATATCATTCAAGGTTGTCTGAGCTTTCAATTGTAATACAGATGTTTCGACATTTTGTATGAGAGCATTGATCTCTTCCTCTGAATTATTTACAAGCAAATAAGCAGCCTCATCAGATATGGTGTTGATAATTTCCTCACATACAAGCAATTTTATATCATTGTCATCCAATGTTTTTGTCATTTCACCCAACTCTATCATCTTCGTCCACAGGGTTTTATATGCCTCATACATTTTTTCTGTTCGCTTCTGATCTTCATACTTCTTTATCTGAATTCGACATTCACCAATATCACAATATGTCTGTGCCAATGGGTACTCACTTACGGCATCCTTAAACCATTCAGAAGCAGTTGAATAACGTTCACTCTCAACTTCATAATCGTACCAATATGCAATACCAATTTCATTGCAAACCTCAGCATAACCTGCCGGATTAGCTTCTTTCAGTTCTTCAAAAGGATACATTGTTGTAGAAAAACCTGCAGTATTTTCAACATCAAGCCCCGCACTAAGCTTAACTATTGTACCAGCTTCAGATTTATTAAAGCCATCATTGCTGACAAAGAGCGAAATCAAACCAAGAAATGCATCTGTTTTTGTTGCATCTATCTCAATTGCTTCCAGATAATAATCTCTTCTTATATCTTCCGCAAGATCAGGATTATTTGCATTCTCAATCTGAAAAGCATAGTTCTCGCTTTTTTTACCTTCTGCGGAATAAAAACCAAAAACAGAAACTATAGCAAACACTATTGTCAAAACTACCGTTGAAATAAATGAACCCAACTTTTTTTTCTGTTTTTTACGATACAGATCACCCATTTCATTATGATGATCAAGTGCATATAATAATTCTGCACATGACTGATATCTGTCATCCGGCTGAGCCTCTGTACATTTCAGAATAATAGCATCAAGTCCGGGAGATAATGAAGGATTTACGCTTCTGACAGATCTGTCAGTAATGAGATTTTTACATGGATCAATACCGGTGAGAAGGTGATATAATGTAATGCCCAGACAGTATATATCGGTTCGTGCATCAGTTCTTCCAAGACCACTTCCTATGTACTGCTCCGGTGCGGCATATCCAATAGTACCAATACCCGTTGTTTCGCCGAGATCAATTTCATAAGTCTTTGCTGTACCGAAATCTATAAGAGTAATGTTTCCATCCGGCTTAAGCATTATATTTGCCGGTTTCATATCTCTATATATAATCGGAGGATCACACGAATGAAGATATCCAAGGACATCACAAAGCTGTTTTGCCCATTCAATTACATATTCCTGCGGCTGAGCACCATGTTCTTCAAGAGCTTTATCAAGTGAATTCCCCTCAATGTAATCCATGACGATAATAAATGTATCATCATCCTCAATCACATCTATAACGCTGGGCAAATTTGAATGATGGAGTTTTTTTAGTGTATCGATCTCAGCAACAAGCCCCTGTCGCACTGTGTTGAAATCCATTTTTCCATCTTTTCTGATTTCTTTAACCGCCCAAGTTTTATTTGCCTTTTCATTAAGTGCCATATAAACGACACTCATACCGCCATGACCGATTTCACTCAGAATTTTATATTTACCATCAAGTAATGAACCAATTTCTAACATAATATTCTTATCCTTTTTCAAAAAGTTCTGACTGTAACAACAGATATATTATCATTCTCATATCTTTGCTTGTTAGTTTCTATAAGTGCTTGTGAATTATTTTGCATTACCTCTTCATTGACAAGCTGAGTCGGATTTAGATACGAAAATATTTCATCAGGACTTATTACATGACGGAAACCATCAGAACATAGCATGTATACTGCATTAGCGATATTTTCCCCAAAAAAGAAATCAGGCACAACAATATCAGATGCCCCGATACATTGCAATAACACACTTCGTCTCGGATCAAGTTCAGCCTGTTCAGGAGTCAGATTACCAAGTTCCACTTCCCTCGCAACAAGCGTCTGATCCTTAGTGATAAGCTTGAGAGTATCGGTAATTTCATAAATACGTGAGTCACCAACATTCATTGCGAAATAACCATAGTCAGTCAACAATAAAACAGCACATGTTGTTCCAAGACTAACACCGCAACGATATCCATAGTCCTTAATGTGATTATTCATATTCTGAACTATAGAATTCCACTGTTCAATTATGACATTTTTCTCTATCATGGAAACACTCAAACATGGTAAAGCAGACATAGCCCAATTTGAAAAAGCTTCGATTACGGCAGCACTTGCAACCTCCCCTTTTGCCAGACCTCCCATTCCGTCACACAATATCACAAATGCCATTTTTCCTGTGGGAGTATTAAATACCTTGACAGAAAGACTATCTTGATTAGTGTCCTTCTTTATACCTATATCAGTACTTGCAGAAACAATATAATTCACTGCAATAACCTCTTTTCAAAACATAAATTATACTATAAGATTATTCAGATGTATTTAAATTCAAAATTTTCATTTGCCAATCTTATTATCATGCCATTTTCAATCTTCACTTCAGCACCACTTTGTATCATTGTGCCGTTAACAAAAGTATGATTGGTTGAATTCAAATCGACAATATAACAACCATCATCCCTTACAATAATATCTGCATGACTTCGGCTTATTGCTGTATTGTCACCAATGAAATAATCAACATAACTTTTTTCCTTGCCGATTCTATATCGCGGTTTATTTATGTGTATGTTATCCTTATTTTTTTCACGAATAAGATACGGTTGTGGCTTTGTTTGTGTTACAGATGAAAGAACAGTTGTTTCTCCAGCCATACCCAATACTGTGGTTTCGCCTGCTTTCGCAACACCTAAAACTGTAGTTTCGCCAAAATTACCAGCAACTTGCTGAGTATGAGGGAAATATGTATGAGGTTGCTGTGCACCGATATAAGTTTCATTCAGACCTGTCCGAGAAGCACTATTTGTTGCAACATTTTGCTTATTTTCACCTTTATTATTAACAATAACCTGTCCGGGAATTGCAAATTTTTGAGATGGGTTATTATTTGTTGCTTTATTTTCTTTTTTATTTTCTTCAGTCTTTTTACTTCCAAAAAGACTGAAGCTCTTTTTCTTTTGTTTTTTATCCGATTTTTCCGTATCAGCAACATTGCCAGTCTGTTTACCGGGTATATTAACCGTATTATTTTTTGATGCAGTCGGTATTGCAACACCACTTTTATTAATATTGCCTGTCGGAATATTAACAGGATTTACAGTCGCTGATTTCGGTTGTTTTACTTCGGAAGATGTGTCTTGACGATAAACAGATTGTTGAGGTGTATCAGGCTGATATGTTGGTTGCTGAGAAACAGCAGACTGATATGCAGGTTGCTGAGGTGCAGCAGACTGATATGCAGGTTGCTGAGGTGCAGCAGACTGATAAGCAGGTTGCTGTGGTGCAGCAGTCTGATAAGCAGGTTGCTGAGGAGCAACAGACTGATAAGCAGGTTGCTGAGGAGCAGCAGACTGATAAGCAGGTTGCTGAGAAACAGCGGATTGACCAACTGTTACACAATCAATTGTGGGAACACAACTATCTGAATTCAAAAGACCAACTACAAAACTGGCAAATTCAATTCTATCCAAATCAGTTTTACTGTTAAAATAATTTATAAGTCGTGCAATATACTCACTACTTTCAGAGAAATCAATCTGAACAGAAAATACAATATTTTTAAAGAAATCATACAAGGAATATGCTGTGTCACTATTCATAACCGGAACACAAATCATTGAAACAGAACATGTTGCAGGATCGACAAAAATGTATTCCTTATCAACAAGAAGAGTTTTTGAATCAAGCATGTAATCTTCTGCAGAAATCAATACTTTTAAAATATTGGAAAACACACCCAAGAGAGTTCTCTTGTTAACAGGATTTTGTATAAGCTGAGACAGACAAATTTTCGAATCAACAACATATCGCAAATGTTTCACATTATCTATCTGCGTGCAAGTTGCAGAAGCAATTCCCTTTATTGTATTGTTCGTTATCATTCCCAGTGCAAGAGAGTCAACAGTAACTGAATTATTAAGCTCCAATTCTATGATGGTATTTGCACCTTGAGTTTCTTTATTGATATTCATTTAATTATCCCCCATGTATTAAGAATAAAATCCAAGCAATTTAATATAACTCCAGCATCCTTCTTCACAAACAGCGGCAATTCCGCAATCAGCAAATGGCTTGCAGTCTGTAAAAACAGCATCTATTCTCATCTCACCAGTTGAATCAATATAACCCCATTTACCATCAACCATAACCGGAGCAATATTGCAATTGAAAGATTTTGCATTGCTATATGTAGGTTCAATTACCATTGTTCCGTCTTTTGAAACAAATCCCCATTTACCATCAACACAAACTGCTGCAGGCTGTGATCCAACAAAAGGATATGCGTTGCTGAACTCACATGAACCAATACGATCTCCTTCTTCATCAATCATTATATATGAACCATTGGTCTTGGCAAAAATTACACCATTATTTATACAAGTATTAAATTCGTCGACAATTATATCATCATAAATATAATCAACAACCATCTCTCCATCAGAATTAATGAGTCCCCACTTTCCGCCTTGTTTTACAGCAGCAAGTCCATTTTTGAAATTAGTAGCATATTCATAATTGAAACTTTCGGGAAGCTTCATAGATGTTGAAACATATGTAAACTTACCATTTTTTGAAACTAAAATCTTATTACCTGATAACATTCCGAGTGAATCAACATCGCCATCAGGTTTTGCAACCTTATAGCCCATTGAATTGATCATATACCACTCATCATCAAGACATACACCTGTTGCTGTGCCGAGAAAATGATCAGCATAATCATACACCGGAGCGAGAATGTATGACCCGGACTCCCCTATATATCCATATTTACCTCCAACTTTTACAAGTGCACTGTTGCCAAGAAAAGAACTAGCCTCATCAAATCCTGTTTTTATATAACGGTACATGTAAAAACATTCATAATAATAATTTTTCAAGTTCTCATTTGTTGCATTATTTAAATTTGAATCTGATGCAAGAGTAATAACTTTTGAAAAATTTTCATCATCATAATAAAATTTACAATTAACCTCGTACGCATTTGCAGAATCAGGAAAATATGAAATATATTCAGATAACGCTGTCGAATAAAAATCTTCACCTAAAAGTTTTGTCTGTTCAAGATATTCAATAAAAACAGATTCATCTGTACTGTCGATTTCAAATGCAGATTTATAATTCTGTACAGCAATATAGGGAATATCATTTTCAGCATTCGCCCTTGCTGTCTCAAGATAAGATGTATAATCATTTTTATCTGATATATCAGATGATACAACAGAACCAATAAGAATTACACCAACAACAAGAACAGCTATTACCGCTATCAAATTAATTTTCATATAACGTTCCTCCTCACATACTTAACACAATATGCAACAAATATCCTGCGGCCACAAATGGAGCCATTGGTATTGCCGTTTTACGCGTAACTTTTTTCATTGCGAGCAAAACAATCGATAAAATCGCCATAATCATCATACTTAATAACATAATTGAGTAGGTGTCAGCAAATCCAAACAACAAACCTACAACAAAAAACATCTTCACATCGCCCATACCAAGAGCTGTTTTTACGATAATTGCAACAACAAACAGCATTCCGCCACAGATTCCAGCACCAATAGCAGAAAACACCAGTATTTCCTTCCAACTTGCATCTATAATAAATATTTCAAGCAATATAATAATCACCCAAAATACAATGCCAAGAAGTATCATTTTGTTCGGAATAATTTTTTCTTTCAGATCAATATATCCTACGGTTAATATCCAGATTGCAAACATTGACTGCATAAACGCAATCACAAAATTACATTCACCATGGTAATAGGAGTAAAAGTAAATAAAGACAGCTTCAACAAATGCAGCAATACATATCAAAACAAGTTTCTTATTCAAGGCAAATTTGAAAAATACTTTAAAACTAAATTTTTCACTTGACCTGTGCAACAGATACAAATACATAAAAACAGTTGAAATTGCCATAAAAGCAATTAAAATTGCAGTTATTAGTATATCACTCATTACTGATCATTACCTCCGTAATCATAATTACCACCAGCCTTAACAAAGGATACACTTACGGTAATGTCTCGTCCAAGTTCTTCCGTTGCTGTTTTTTTGTAATCCGCTGCACCTAATTCGCTTATAGCTTTTATGTCGTTTAATGTTTCGTCAGGTATATTTTCAGGGACATATACTATATATTCAATATTAGTTATATCTCCAGGCTTGTAATTAAAACTCGACTTCGCTATATCAGGATTATATACCTCTTCATAGTCTTTCAATGCCCTTACTGATGATAAATAAGCCCTCTCTGCCAATATACTTTTTTGTTCATCCAGACCTGTTATCAAGCCGTCTCCATCCACTAAATTTATACAACCATAAGCAGTAGTGCCTGTTTGCCCGCAAAGATCCGTCACATTACCATTAGCAGAAAAACCGTATGTATCACCAAGAAGATCCGCAAATGCAGGACTTTGAACTAAGAAGTACCCATCATCTGAACGTGTGGGCAAAGCCCATAATCCCGTAGTACCGGTATCATCTTCAGATGAGTTTTCATCATTTGCATTCTCATCTGATTGTTCAACATCTTCACTATCAGTTGAGGCTGAAACAATAGGCTCAATCCTTTCAGTTACATTATCACCGCCAAGCCATGCAACTGCAACAGCCTCTTTACAAATAACAGCTTCAAGTTGTGCCCATTCAAGAATCTGATTAATCTTAAGTTTATAATAAACAACAATATGAATTTCATTAGGTGTTTCTGAAGCGAATATGGTTGACATCTTAAAGTTCATTTCTTCAAGACCACCTACAACTCCAAGTGCCTCAAGATACTCACTTGCTTCAGATGTAGTCGAGCCGAAATGTTTTGCAGTAAGTGCCTTTGCAAGAGGAGCCGCAATAGCGTGAGATTTCAGCAAGTCAAGGCCTTCATTTCCTGCAACAGCAACAATACTTTTAAGATAAAGAACAGGATTACTCATAATACCTTCAATTGATGCATCCATAAGATTTAATGCCGTTTCAACACTCTGCACATCTGTCTGGATACTGCTGAGTTGTCCTTTTATCGTTTCAATATCTCCGCTTCCGCTTTCTATTGCATTTGTAATTTCAGTCGTACGATCAATGGTATTGTCAACAGCACCTGTAACTGATTGATAAAGATTATCAACATTATTTACAACTTCATTGAGAGTAGATGCACCACCGTCGGCCCTAGAGGATAACTCATTACTGAATTTCTGCAAACCACTTATTTCATAACAATATGAATATTGAGACATTTCCTTTGCAGCTGTATCAACAGCATTGGAAATTAATGTCTGTGCTCTGCAGAAGTTTACAATATTCAAAATTGTGAAAATGACAAACAGAAAACCAACAAACGAAAGAATCGCTTCAATTGCCGCAGATCCCTTTTGCCTATCTGAATATTGATACTTTTCCGTTTTCATTATATTCACCAGCTTTCATTATTCATGAATATGCTTAGAAATATAGTCTGCATTATATGCAACTGTGTCATCGGCAGAAAGATCATCTGAAATGTCCATAACAAACCAATAAGCATAGCAGTCGATTTCTTTAAGCTTTACAGCGTATGCAACATAGTTGCTTTCAACATCATCTTCACGATCGTTATATACCATGCTGCCAGAGTATCTGCACATTTCATAACCATTTACAGTCATTGTTTTCTGTTCGGCAATTTCAAAAGTACAGTCTTCATCGTATGTTGCATAAAAATAGTCATTCAATGCAAGCTGAACCTTTGAGAAATATGAGGGAAATACAGACTCAACATTTTCTACAACATTAGTATCACTGAAATCCTGTCCTCCAAAAACTATAAATGTATCATCAAACTGCGGAGCAGCTTTACTTCCTCCGGCTACAGCACATACATTATCAGGAGTTGGTATATAGAACAATGAAAACTCCATATCAGACGTACTCAAGGTAATATTATTCTCATTAACCCATTCACTTTCGTCATTTACATCTTCTGCAGTTCCCACTGTTGTTGTTTCAGATGCCGTAGATTCAGATGCTACAGAGTCTTCAGAATCAGTATTTCCGATACAACCGGAAAAAACAATAATCATAATTATTAAAGATATTGTAGATGCAATAATTCTTTTCATAAACATTAACCCCCTTAATATCCAAGTAAACCCTTATACTTTATTGTTGCAGAAGAATCAAAATCGGATTCAACCGTGGTATCACTGTCCGACACCACATTTCTGAAGAAATCCATATCAATGAATAACATGTCAAGGGAAACTTCCGCATTTATAGTCACATACGTATACGCTTTTGTCATAAGAAAACTTTCCTTATTTTTGTGCGTATATTCTGCATCTGAATCAGTATTCTTCAAATTAAGCTGAATAACATCAGCAACACGCTCAAGAATCGCCTCATCATTTACACATATAGCAAGAAAAGTAAAAAGCATAAGATAATCTTGATAACCAAATTTAATAACACTTGCGACAGAATTTCCCGTTGATCCGGACGTACCAGTTGCCCCCTGATTCATAGAAGCAGAGCCGTTTCCTTCTGCAATATAGCCATTAAGAAAACCGTTTGTTACGTTGGAAACACTGTCCTTCACAGCCTGAGCAGCTTCTTCAGTCATTTCATCAGTACACTGCGACACATATCCGTTGATTTCAGTTTTGATATTACCGGCTATTTCAGAAACTGAACTTTTTGCAGATGTCTTTACAACAGAAATAGCACCTGTTACTTTCGTTATAAGAGCATTTTTTAAATCGTTGACAGAAGAAACGAGAATATTACCGACCTCTGTTACTGTAGTCGCAGCATTTACCTTTGCTATGGCATCCGAACGAAGAGAACTCGATATTTGTTTCATATGCCCCATAATTCCGGATCCTTCAAAAACAGCCATTGCAATTTCGTTTCCGTTAAACTTATCGGGAATTGATTCAATTTCACTATCAGCAGTATCAAATACAGAGTTTATCTTATTTATTGCGTCGCTTTTAGCATCATTAAGATTATCACGCAAAGTAGTATACTGAATCTCATTCAAAGCAGTACTAATACTATTCTGTAAATAAGCAAATGCAGACTCAACTACTTCAGTTGCTTTTGCCTCAGTTGCACTTGCCAAATCTTCAGCAAGGTCACCTATTGAGTCGGATAATTCATCCACGGTAGAGTCTACAACAGACTGAACGCCGCCTTTAATTACACCAGAAATATCTTGAGCTACCTGATCAACCACATCACCAACGATGATATTGAGTGCGTTTGTTGCTTCGGACGCAATTCCTGTCATGCTCAGATTCCATGTTTCAGATGTTTTTACAACCGCAACTTTCGCACCATTACTCAGCATCTCAAGATCGATCGCAGCCTCAGCAGCAGCAATTGCCAACTGAAGCACTATCTGAACGACCTGATATGGAACAACACCGAGTGTTGCAGCCTGAACAGCAAGACCGGCAGCCATTGTAGAAGCTTTTATTTCAGTATTTGTAAATGCATAAATACAATCAAAAGCGAAACGCAATGCATATATGCAACCCTTCGCATACGTGACATTCGCAGCAGCATTGGTCTTGCCATAAAGAATATACTCAATCTCTGCACCATATAGATAATTTTGTTTTTCATTTATATGATAGTTACTGAGAGTTTGTGCTTTTCCGAGAAACTCTGCAGAAAAATCGTTAAGTTGTTTTTGAGACTTATATAATGAATCAAATGCATCAGCACCAACATGATCTCTAACAAGACTCTGTACAGTTGTATTACATGAAAAATTCTCAAAAATATATGAAAGAATATAAGTATTTTCAAGACCGGCAGAAAGAGCAGATCCTAACCCGCCAAGAATTGTACTAAGAACACTTTTCTGTGCAGAGAAACCGCTGGAAACATCAATATCTCCATCTTCACTCTCAGAAAGCTTATAATCCGTATTTGTCGATTTAGTATTTGCATCTTCAGCCTTCGAAGGTAAATCAGTGGTAGGAACTGTTTTTTCTGAATATGAATAACCATATTTTCCAACATTATCATCAGTTGTCTTTTCACCCGAATTATTACTTTCAAGTGCAGCTTTCTGCTCTTCATAATTTTTCTCTGATGCAGCATTAGAATCAACCTGATCCTTCGTAAGAGTTTCCTCATCCGGATATGTGGTGTTCAAATACCTAAGGAATTGAACTTGTAAAACTTCAGGTTCAAGGAATTTTATCTGATGTCCTTCATCCGGTAAAAACTCAGGTGCATTACCGGTAGTATAAAGACTTAAGAACTTATTATTTGCCTCATTAACCGTTACGACATTCGAAAGACTTGTGCCCGCAACAGCCGACTTTGCATTATCACCGGATGCAATACTGCTGATTTTAGCGGATCCGTATTTATAATTAGAACTATTTGTTATAAAATTATATAATTCATCAATGCATTTCTTTTCAGACTGAACATAAAGAAGAAGCATATTCAGAGAGTCTCGATCATATTCACTTTCTGTCTTTTTAATATCAGATTCATTCTGATTACTGAATGTATCAGAGCCATTTGCATTGACATAACTATTGTTTTTCGTCTCCCAGTTATCAATATTCTTTTCATAAGCAATAATTGCATCATCAACAGCTATTATTCTTTCAATAACAACTCCGAGCTGATCTGACAATTTTTTAAGATTGCTCTGTATTTTAGAAAACTGTGTTTTGACGGCAGTCGCCAACTTTCCAACAACATTTTTTGCTGTAGTCTGATATGATGAATATGATGAAATATCTTGCTGATATCTGTTTGTAAAACCAACAAATTCAGATAACGAATTCTTATAATTTGCTGTTGCTGTATTGCGTTCATTAACTTTTGATTCATAATCCGATTTTTTCTGGTTATAAGTATTTGTTGCATTGGTCAAATCGGTCGCAGCTTGTGAAGCTGTGGACTTTGCATCTGAATATTTGTTTTTATTTGAATTATATGTGTTTATATATGACGCAATTTTCTTCGCATAGACATTGCATGAGCTAAGACATTCAAACAGTTCATACAGATCATTATTTGCATATGATGTACTATTATTATTATAGTTTCCAAAAGAATTGGATGTTTTTCCTGCAACATACTTATCAACGTATGTCGCAGCGGCTTTGCAGATACTCTTGTAATCTCCGTTATCTGCAAGATCAGAAGTAGCAATTTCACCAAGAAGTTTTATATAAAAATACTGTGTATCAGACGTATTCTCCTTAAATTTATTCATAAAACCGCTAAAGTTATAGAACGATGTTCCTGAAACCGTATTTTTTGATGTTGGCATAGAATATGTTTTATCAAGAAGTCCTTTTACCTCAGTATACAGAAGCTCATTATCATCATTTTTTATGTTACCAAGAATAAGTCCGATTTTTGATAAATCGGTTGAGTCTATTTCATCTGCTTTTGAATTTAAAGATTCGATAGCTTTTTTTATGTATGAAGCATACGAAGTACAATTGGATGCAATTGTACTCACACTTGAATCAGCAGTATTTTTTGCAGTCTGTGCGTTTGTCATAGCATTTTGTGCTTCATTCATAGCACTCTGAGCATTAGTTACATCCGTGTCAAGAAAAGATTTATACTTTGTGTAGTACTGTGCAAGCTTATATATCTCTTCAAGAATCGTTTTTGCTGTTGAGTATTTATATGAAGCATTTGCATCGCTTAAAATAAATCGTTCATACGAAATGTATGTTTTAATTGCATTTTCTTCATTTGCAAATGCGGATTTATCTGTTTTTATTACAGTTCCGTCTATAGGCAGATAATTCTGTGATTTATAGCTCTCTGCTGATGATTTATAATTGCTCAGAGCTGATCTCTGATTTTCAAATTTTGTCTTTGCGGATGCTGTATCTGTTCCGTGTGTAACACTTACGTTAATTCCGCAATTTGCTGTATTAACAGATGAACCGTCCGATGCTATAAATTTCGTACTGCCCATCGAGGCAAGGTACATGCCTGATGTAGCAGGGGCATTTGCAAGAAATACAAGATTGAGCTTATTTATCTCGGAATATTTCTCACCCCATGTCTGCTTATACTTATTAAGTTGCTTATCGTAATCTTCAATTGCAACATACTTGCCATCTGTACTATTATCCAGACCTTTAACGGCATCTGCTCCGCCAGCTTCCATTTTTGTAACAATATCGTCGTAATCACGAATAGATGAAATTGCAGCTTTACAAGCGGATGTAACATCCTGTGCACTTTCCTGTGCAACTACCTGTGCTTCAACAACTGCCGTTTGCTCGTTAATTGTAGAAAATGCACTTAATGAATCGAGGAAACTCAATCCCAGATTAAGAGGTGCACGATATTTCATATATTCAACGATCTGTGTCCTCATAACATCTGCATTTGCCAAGGAACTATTGCTGACACCTGCTGCTGAAAAAGTATTTTCCAGAACTTCCATTTCCATAAAATTACTTGCATCCGTACTTTCAACACCTGCAAGAAGCTGAGAAAAATCACCTAATAACGCTTGTACATATTCTTCGGCATTTTCTTCATCAGTTACACCATAACCAACTAATGTCTGTTCAAAATATTTCTGAATATCACTCGATAAATCTGCCGCACTTTTGTCCTGAGACATGGCAAAAAGGCCATAAACATCTTTAAGAATTGTGTCATAATCCGCAAGAGCCGAATTCATTGCAAGATCACCGGCACTTGAAACCATAGAACGAGCCATATTGATTCTGCTCGAATCAACAATCAATG
Organism: uncultured Eubacteriales bacterium; assembly: GCA_964613045.1. Lineage (GTDB taxonomy): Bacteria > Bacillota > Clostridia > Oscillospirales > Acutalibacteraceae > UBA1081. The sequence goes on along the minus strand of CAZTFS010000038.1, from coordinate 6,239 downwards.
CGGAAAGAGTCATCATCGGAACAAGAATTATGACCATAAGAATCGTTATTGAACCCTGTATTCGTTTCTTTGTTTTAAATTTCATTGTTTTACCCTCCGAAATCAAGAATCCAACCAATCCAACAACTTGGTGGCAAGTTCACTGATTTTATCTATAGAACCCTGAAGATAACCTCCGGTAGCGTTATCAACCTCTACAATCATATCCACAACAAGATCTACATTTCTTATAAATTCATCAGGGTCGTTTACAGTCATTTTTGCAGTTACTGTGTAATTGTAATTTGTATCAAGACCTATTACGGAAAAGAATTTGGGCAACGGATACTGTGCAGAAATCGAAACGGTTACGTCCTGATAGAAAACCATATTTCGCTGAGTGAATGTTATTTGATCTACCGTAAGAGTTCTCCACGGTATACGTGTCTCCTTGACGATTGCCAGAACTTCTGCCTGAACCTTTCCTGTCAGACCTGTTGTTTTCGACTTGAGATATCTGTATGGTTGAATATTTTTTCCAATTTCTGTAAATGTAAATTCATTGACACCTTCACTGATATCAAGATCACCTGATGTATTTCCTGATTTTTCAAGTATACTGGCATAGTTAGGGTCAGCTATACAATGGGCAGCATAAATAGCACCTCTTTTTGCCGCCGCTTCCAACGTACTTCGGTCATGAATAATAAAACAAGTCAGGAGCATCGCAATCACAATGATAAAAATCAGAGGCAAAATAATCACATTCTCAACAAGAGTATTTGCTTGTTCATTTTTTATTATTTTTTTAGCATTGTTTTGTATTTTGTCAAGCATATTATTTTACCTCCGATAAAAACAACGATTCCGGTGCTGCCGGAAAACCGGCAGCACCAATTTCAAGACAGAACAATATTATTCCCACTGTGCTACATCACCTTGACCAAATGACTCTGCATTATCACCGGCAACAAGATTATTCCAAAGCTGTTTAACCAAATCTGTAATTTGGGTTCGGAATGCAAATGCAAGACAAAGAACAATACCGACAATTACAAGAGTGGCAACAAGCTCAGCACCACCTGCCTGCTCCTTGAAAACACGCTTGAACCAATCATCTACCTTCCACTTGAGAAGCATAAGCTGATTTTGAATATAAAACATGACACAAGTACCTCCTCTCTCAAATGATTTATTCTTATAATCCCAGATTACTTACAATCGGGACAAGAATCATAACAAAAATGCCAACAAGAATCATACCAAGCGGTATCATAAGTTTGTTAGCAGCCTTTTCACCTTGCTGCTTAACGGCGTGTTTTTTTTCCTCCCAGCTGGCAGCTGTTTCAGCCTTAAGAAAATCAACAAGTTCTTTATTACCTTTTGAAAGATTCTGGACCAGCATCGAAATAAATTTCTTAACAAACTGAACACCGCATCTGTTTCCGAAGCCGATATAAGCATCAATTTCTGACATTCCATTCTGCATATCAATAATAGAGGTTTTCATTTCATCATAAACAACCCCTTCACCTGTAACCGCAATCTCTTCCCATGCTTCTCGGGTGATCATTCCGGCATTGATAAGGAGAGCCATTTTTGAGACCATATCAGAAAAATCTTTTGATATTGAAAGTTCTCTGTCACTGATGATATCTGTAATTTTTGAATCGGCATAATAATAACCGATGCCGGCAAGTGCTAATCCGAAAACAGAAAACACAGGTTCACCGAATATCGGACCGAGTGCAGGAGCAAGCATAACAAAAAAGGATATGTATGTAACTTTTTCAGCAACATTCACACGATAGTAATACTCTCCATACTTTTCACCATAAACAATTTTTGCCTGAGGCAATCTTTTTCTGTCGAGAACAGTATCGTAAGAATATTTAACTATATCAAGAATCTCAAAACCAACAACATATAATGATTTCAACATATAATTATTTCCGTCAAGAGGCTCAACCATATCACCAAATTTCTTCTCGCCCCTTTTAAGAAGAATTATCCATATTACAGCAAAAACTATATATATCAAAATAAATATATAATTCAACATTGTATGATTCTCCTTTTACAGCTTTATGTTAAGTATTTTCCTGCTTATGAAATATGCAAGAATAAAAATTATAAGTGCAATTGTAACAGACAGAATCCCCGTGGGAGACTGCAGATCAATAAGATCTCCACCCATAGATTTCATAATAACAATAAAAAATACAGGCATTACAAGCATGATATTTTGTTCATTCTTCTGTCCTGAAACCATAGTTTCAAGTTCCATCTGAATTTCAATCTTATCACCGATAATCGAAGCTGTATTTTTTACAACATCCTTGATGTTACCACCTTTTTTATAACAGGTCGCAAAAACATTAGCAAAATTGCGGACATCCTCAAGACCGCTGCGATCAGCAAAATTAAGAAGCAAGTCCTCAATCTGAAGATTGTTGTCAAGACCTATACTGATAATTCTTACCTCGTCAACAATATCTGCGTCTTCTGAGAACTGTACCGCAAGGTCTTCTGCCGCACCCGCAAACGAATCATACATGTTTTTACCTGCTCCAATAGATGTTGATAACGCTTCAAGCAGACCTCTGAATTGAAGATTAAGTCGCTGTTTTCTTTTATTTATCACCATTATTCTTCGTATAGGTATAAATGCAAAACCGCATACGATTCCAAAAATTGCAGAAACAATTATACTCTCATAAAAAATGTAAAGCACAATTGCACCAACTATCAGCCCCACAACAAACCAAAGAATCCGCTCTTTTTTTGTTTCGTGATACACATTGTAATCCGGAGCTTCACCAATCAATGCACACTTCTCTTCATATTCCTCTTTCTTGAGAAAACTTATATTCATTTGTCAAACCTCCTAAAAATCCGTTGAAAATCCGGCCAACTGCAATTTAAAAATATTCTGTATTTTGTTTTCTGTCCTTACAAGTCCTCCGGAAACTTTTTCTAATGTACTCTTTTCATCCTCTTCAAAAACATAAAGAGGGTTAAGAAGAATTCTACCATTTTCATAACCGATAATTTCTGAAATTTCCATAGTCTTTCTCGACTTATCACGAAGTCTGGACAAATGAATAACTATATCCACAGCAGAAGCTATCTGCTGTCTGATAGCTTCCAGAGGCAAACCGGATGCACCTTGCAAAACCATAGTTTCCAAACGACTTAACATATCGTCAGTGCTGTTTGCATGACCTGTTGAAAGCGAACCATCATGTCCGGTATTCATTGCCTGTAGCATATCAAGAGCCTCGCCACCACGAACCTCACCAACAACTATTCGTTCAGGTCTCATACGAAGTGATGATTTTATCAGATCTCGAATAGAAATCTGTCCGGCACCTGATGCATTTGCATTTCTCGTTTCAAGACTTACAAGGTTATCAATATTATCTATCTGCAACTCAGCGGAGTCCTCAATTGTAATGATTCGTTCATCCTTTGGTATATAGTTTGACAATGCATTAAGAAATGTTGTTTTGCCTGAACCGGTACCACCGCAAATAAAAATATTATATTTTGCTTTAACGAGAATCTCTAATTTGTCAGCAATTTCCTGAGTAAGCGATCCATATTCTATAAGCATATCCATAGTCATGGGGTTCTTGGAAAACTTTCGGATCGTGACCGTTGGACCGCAAAGAGCAATCGGCGGCAATACAACATTAACACGAGAACCATCAGGAAGTCTGGTATCGCATATAGGATTAGCCTGATTAACCTCTCGTCCTGCAAGACCTACAATTCGTTGAATAATATCCTCCAGCTTTCGCTGACTCTCAAACTGTTTATCAAGTTTTTGCAACCGTCCGTTTTTTTCAATAAAGATGTTCTCAGGTCCATTAATCATAACCTCGGTAATTGTATCATCCTTGATGATAGCATCCAACAATCCAAAACCACGAATGGAACTGTAAACCTGTTCAACAATTGAAACTCGTTGTTCAATAGGAACATACTGATCCGCAAGTCGATCCTCCGTCAACTGTTCAACCTTATCCATCAACTCTTCATCAGATAATTTACTCAAAGGAAGATTTTCTGTAATAAATAACTTAATGTCAAAAACTATCTTCTGTTCGGACTCAAAATTCAAAGCAAGTCAACCCCTATGCAAAACATTCAAATACAGGCAAAACAGACAATTCTTCAAGCAACTGTTCAACCGAATAGCCCTCATATCTCTTTATTCCGCCAATTTCTTTTATACCCTCTATTGCAATCTTTTTGGATGTAACGCTACTGAATCTGTTATAAAGCAATGCACATCGCATAAGCAGTTTAAAATCATACTGATCGTCAATTACATTTAAAGATTCAATTGCTCGTCCGATTTTTCCATTGCATACAGCCGATCCATCAGAAACAAGAACAATAGAATGACACTCACAGAGCATATTGATGTTTGTTTTTTCAAGAGAAAAATCCATATCTATAATAACGAAGTCATAACCGCAAAACAGTTTAATATCCGTAATAAGTTTTTTTATTTCGGCTACAGTCAACTCTGCCATATCTAAAGCCATATTTGCTGCCGAATAAAAATATACACCGGAATTATCATGTTTAACAAGGCTCTCAAGTTTAAGTGGCAAATTACCTTTTTTACTTTTAATGGCAAATATTATATCACTGAATGTTCCGTTACCGTCTGATTCGAAAAAGATACTCGAATCACCAAACATTTCAAAATTCAAGTACAGAACCTTTTTGTTTCGTCTTGCAAGACTCTTTGCACACGCCGCTGCTGCCATCGAACAGCCTGTGCCTCCTGCAGGAGACAAAAAAGCAATTACCTTGCATTCTTCTGAATCATCAAAACTGACTCCTGCGACTGCAGAAGTTTTTTCAGAGAATATACTAAGCAATTGCTTATAAATCAGTTCAGCTTTTTGATATTTGCAGATTGCCCTCTCGCCTCTGACTGTTTCTATGTCAACATCATCCACAAGGTAAGCAAAGCCACATCTTTCAGGCAAACTCTTTACATCAATATCAAAATAATCATTTGACAAAAAAACATCTATCTTTGATTTTTCAAGGCATCCGATAGCAATACCTGCATCTGAAAAAGAATACAATTCAAGTTTATCAGCAAATCTCTCGTTAAAATAACCTACTATTCTCTCAAGATAGATAGTATCACTTTCCAATATTGCTAATCTAATTTTCATTACGGTTTACCTCTCATAATTCTACATATTTATACATAAAAACATTTTTTATTTGCAAATGTATTATATAACACCTTTTTAGTGTTGTCAATAACAACCTTAAAGTTTTTTATTATGCAAAAAAAAATTGTTATCATTTAATTAAGGGGGATTATAAATGCTCAAAAATTTAAAAACACTTCGAACTCAAGCAGGCTTGAGTCAGCAAAAATTAGCAGATATTATAGGTACAAGTCAACAATCGATAAATAAATATGAAAACCAAAATATAGAACCTGACATTGACACATTAATAAAGCTTTCTGATATTTTCAACACATCAGTTGATTATATCATTGGAAACACTGATATTACAGATAGAATCGAACTCAAAACTCCTTTCGAACTCAATGATGACGAATCCGCACTTATTAATAAATATCGAAAAATCAATAAATCACAAAAAAAATGTATACACAACATCATTGATAATTTTATAGAATAATAACGAAGTTGCGTATCACGAGATCAATTGTTCTATACAGATAGTTTGAAAAGCATTAAAAGACATTCTATATAGAATGGTGTATTACGTTACATAAATAATCTCCGGTAAGATCAATATCATAAACTAAATTATCATTTTTCAATAAGTAAGAAAAAACCTTGCGATTTATCAACCTGCCACCCCCAATCTTGAAGGATTAAGGTGTTTCTTGATATAATAAAACGGAGCAGAAATCCTGCTCCGTTTGATTTATTCAGTTATCTCAAATTTTTGTATTCATACTCGGTAACAGATTTTGTTTTTATTCTCAATCGAATCTCCCATGATCGACCTTAACTTACGGTGTGTCTTTGTGCCCGAAAAATGTTAAAGCCATAAAATATCACCTCTTTATATGGGATATATCGCAATTATAACTCAGAAATTATAAATATTCGATATTTTGACAGTGATTTGTTTGATGATTTAGCACAAGAGATTAAATAATAAAACAGACCTCCTTGTATTTTGTAACACCATTTACAAGGAGGTCTATTAATACTTATATACATTAATTTATATAACGTAAT